>JAYVXL010000148.1:0-8015 GCA_043785185.1 Myxococcales bacterium | reverse complement strand
ATCGAGAAAACGCGCCTCTTCGGCGTGGCACGACCCTCGCTCATGCGCGCGCCAGGAGGTGCAGCATGAAGCTGTCCATTTCGAAGCTGATCGTCTCGCTTGCTACCGTCACCGCCAGCGCGCTCGTCGCGTGCGGCGCCCAAGCCCCCGACCACGGCACCGCGTCGAGCGACGCGACCGCCACGAACCCGGTCGTGACGGACGAGGTGGAGATCGTCAAAGGCATCCCGGACCGTGGGCGCGACCCTGCGGTGGTCGCCATCGACATCGCCGGAACGGGGCTCTGCACGGGGACGCTCATCGCGTCCAACGTCGTCCTCACCGCGCGGCACTGCGTCGCGCACACGGTCGATCGGATCGAGTGCCCGGCCACCTCACCCCAGGTGAGCGGGACGCGCCCGGCCGCGTCGCTCCACATTCTGTCGGGGGATGACGCAAAGGTCGCGCGCGAGGTCGCCCGCGGCCAGACGATCGTGGCGCCGAAGGGCTGGGCCCTCTGCGACGCGGACATCGCGCTCATCATCCTCGACCGCGAGGTCGCGGGGATCGAGCCCCTCTCCGTCCGCCGTCACGGCGTCGCGATGGGCGATCACGTCCGCGCGGTCGGGTACGGCCGCGCCGGCGATGGTGAGGCTGCGGGTGTGAAGCTCCTCCGCGACCACGTGAAGGTGATGGAGACGACGGACAAGGAGTTCATCGTCGGCGAGGCGACGTGCCAGGGCGACTCCGGCGGACCGGCGATCGACGAGTCGACGGGCGAGGTCGTTGGCGTCGTCTCGCGCGGCGGCCCACAGTGCGACGGGTCCAACGTGCACAACCTCTATACGCGAAGCGACGCGTTCCTCGGCCTCGTCGACGAGGCGCTCCGCGAGGCCGGTCAAGGCGAGGACCCCGGCGGCAGCGGCGGCGCGCTCGACGCCGGCACCCACGGCAAGGACGGCGGTCACCACAAGAAAGACGGGGGAGGGCATGGCGGTAAGCCCCCGACCGATATCGGCGGCGCGTGCCACACCGGCCACGACTGCGCCTCGGGCATTTGCGTCAAGGACAAGCACAAGCAGTACTGCTCGCGCGGCTGCGGGGCGAGCGATCACTGCCCGACGCACTACGCCTGCGAAAAGACGAAGGCCGGCAAATCGGTGTGCGTCGCGAAATGACGAGACCTGCGGGTTGACCCTCGAGGGTATGGGGGCCTAGAAAGTTCTAGGCCCCCATGGATTTCACCCACGACGAGCACCACGAGCTCCTCCGTAAGACCGTCCGCGAGTTCGCCCGCGCGGAGGTCGCGCCCCACGCGCGCAAGTGGGACGAGGAGGAGCGCTTCCCAAAGGAGCTGGTGCCCAAGCTTGCCGACCTCGGCCTGCTCGGCATCCGCATCCCCGAGGAGTTCGGCGGCTCGGGCATGGATACGACGAGCTACGCGATCTGCGTCGAAGAGATCGCGAAGGTCGACGGCTCGCTCGCGCTCACCGTCGCGTCGCACAACGGCCTGGGGACGGGCCACATCCTCTCGTTCGGGAGCGAAGCGCAGAAGAGAAAATACCTCCCGAAGGCCGCCAAGGGCGAGTGGCTCGCCGCGTGGGCGCTGACCGAGCCCGGCAGCGGCAGCGACTCGGCCAGCCTCCGAACGACGGCGCGCCGCGACGGCGGCGGCTGGGTCATCGACGGCACGAAGATGTTCATCACGCAGGGGAGCGTCGGCGGCTTCTGCGTCGTGCTCGCGCGCACGAGTCCCGACGTCGCCAAGCACAAGGGCATCACCGCGTTCGTCGTCGAGCATGGCACCAAGGGCTTCACGGCGTCCAAGCACCTCGAGAAGCTCGGCTGCCGCTCGAGCGACACCTGCGAGCTCACGTTCGAGGAGGTGCGCGTGAGCGACGAGCAGCGCGTGGGCGAGGTCGACCGCGGCTTCACCGACACGATGCAGATCCTCGACCGTGGCCGCATTTCGATCGCGGCGATGGCGCTCGGCCTCGGCTACGGCGCCCTCGACATGGCCGTCTCCTACGCGAAAGATCGAAAGCAGTTCGGTAAGGCGATCGGGGAGTTCCAGGCGATCCAGTGGATGCTCGCCG
Source organism: Myxococcales bacterium (assembly GCA_043785185.1). Classification (GTDB taxonomy): domain Bacteria; phylum Myxococcota_A; class Polyangia; order Polyangiales; family Polyangiaceae; genus JANYHK01. Next base: position 5,940 of record JAYVXL010000148.1, on the reverse strand, counting down.
ACAGCAAGACCGAGCTCGACGCCGCGTCGCTGCTCACCTACCGCGCCGCGTGGCTCGCCGACCAGGGGCGCCGCTACGTTCAGGAGGCGTCGATGGCGAAGCTGTACGCGAGCGAGGCGTCGTCACGCGCCATCAATCGTGCGCTGCAAATCCACGGCGGGTACGGCTACACGCGCGAGTTCGCGGTGGAGCGGCATCTCCGCGACGCGAAGATTTGCGAGATCGGTGAGGGCACCAGCGAGGTGCAGCGCATGGTCATTGCGAAGGGGCTGCTTCAGGGCTGAACGGGCTGCGTGGCCCCGGCGGATTGCACTACCGTAACCCCATGCAGAGCGTTCAGGAGGCCCTCGAGCGGATGATGCCCGCGTTCGCGCCGCTCGGGACGGAGCGGCGGCAGCTCGGCGAGGCGCTGGGCGCGTACCTCGCGGAGGACGTCGTGGCCCGCGCGGACATGCCGGCGTTCGACAACAGCAGCATGGATGGCTACGCGGTTCGCGCGGCGGACACGGCGGGCGCGTCGCCGGCCGCGCCGCGCGCGCTGCGGCGGGCGTTCGAGTCGCGCACCGGGGGGCCACTGCCGCCGGCGCTCGCGCCCGGCACCGCGATGCGGATCTTCACCGGCGCCGTGATGCCGGCCGGCGCCGACGCGGTCGTCATCCAGGAGAACACGACGGCGACGGACGAGGAGGTCGCCGTCCTCGAGCCGTCCGCGCCCGGCGCGTGGGTGCGCGCGCGCGGCGGCGACCTGTCGCGTGGCGCGACGATGCTCCCGCGCGGCGGCCGCATCGGCCCGGGTGAGATCGGGCTCCTCGCGGCCCAGGGGATCTCGTCCATCACCGTCCACCGCCGGCCGACCGTCGCGATCCTGTCGACGGGGGACGAGCTGCGGGACATCCACGAGCCGACGTCACCGGGCTCCATCGTGAACTCGAACGCGTACGCCCTGGCGGCGATGGTGCGCGAGGCGGGCTGCGAGCCGCGCGTCTTGCCGAACGTTCCGGATGACCTCGCGGCCACGATCGCCGCGCTGCGCGCCGGGCTCGCCGCCGACGTGCTCCTCACGTGCGGCGGCGTCTCGGTGGGCGACTACGACTTCGTGAAGGAGGCGTTCGGCGCCGTCGGGATCGAGGCGGACTTCTGGAAGGTGCGGATCAAGCCGGGCAAGCCGCTCGTCTTCGGGCGGCGCGGCGCTACGCCGGTCGTGGGCCTGCCCGGAAACCCGATGAGCGCGATGGTCACGTTCGAGGCGCTCGTGCGCCCGGGCCTCCGCGCGATGCTCGGGGACCTTCGGCCGCATCGCGTTCGTCACCTCGTGCCGCTCGCGGTGGCGTACCGCCACTCGGCGGGCCGGCTCGAGCTCGCGCGCGCGCGCCTGGGTACCTTGGCCGGCCGACTCGTGACGACGCCGCTGCGGCTCCAGGGCTCGGGCTCCCTGCCGTCATGGGTCGGCGTCGACGCGCTGCTCTTGCTCGCGGAGGACAAGACCGAGTACGCGGCCGGTGAGCTCGTGCCCACGCTCTTCGTGCGCGACGACACGGGGAGCGAAGCGTCGCCGTTCGCGTGATTCTCGAGCGAAACGAGCGTTCGCGCGAGTCTCGGTCTAGCAGGGTGTTGCTAAACACGCTGCCGAAGTGCCGGGAGGCACTTCGCGCTGGATGGGGGAATCGCGGCCTGCAAAGGCCGCGAGGGGGAAGGCCGCGCGGCGGTCTTCCCCAAGACCAGGGTCTGGGAGCGCCGCTCCCGGACGTCGGACGTTTCGGTCGGACGTTCGGCGTGCAGGGATCGACGTTCCCAGAGGGCTGTGATCTAAGACTGGAATGCGCGGACAGCAGACGAAGCAGTCGTCGATGTTTTGCCTCATGTCGCCCGAGTCCGTCGTCCCGACGGACCATCCGATCCGCCGCGTGAAGGCGCTTGCGGACGAGGCGCTCACCTCGCTCTCCCCGCTCTTCGACGAGATGTATGGGGGTACGGGTCGGCCCTCGATCCCGCCGGAGCGATTGCTCAAGGCGACGCTGCTCATGGCGCTCTACACAGTGCGAAGCGAGCGAATGTTCTGCGAGCAGCTCGGCTACAACCTGCTGTTTCGGTGGTTCCTCGACATGAGCATGACCGAGGCGCCGTTCGAGCACAGTGCGTTCTCGCACAATCGCGAACGCCTTCTGAAGCACGACGTCGCGGGCGAGTTCTTTCGCGCCGTCGTCGAGCAAGCACGCGGCGGCCGCCTCCTCAGCCACGAACATTTCACCGTCGACGGCACCCTCATCGACGCCTGGGCGAGCCTCAAGAGCTTCAAGAAGAGAAGCGACGACAGGCGGGAACCGCCGGACGACCCAGGCAATCCCACGGTCAACTTCCACGGCGAAAAGCGCTCGAACGCCACGCACACGTCGACGACGGACCCCGAATCAAAGTTGATGCGTAAGGGTCGCGGTCGGGAGGCACGCCTCTCCTATGCCGCACACGCGTTGATGGAGAATCGGAACGGATTGCTGGTCGACTTCCGCGTCACGCAAGCGACGGGCTTCGCGGAGCGCGAGGCCGCGCTCGCGATGCTCGACGCACGCAAGGAGCGCGATGCTCCGATCACGCTCGGCGCGGACAAGGGCTACGACACGCACGATTTCGTCGAGGAGTGCCGGGCCATGAACGTGGTCCCCCACGTGGCGCAGGCGATCACCGACTACCGCGGCTCGGCCATCGACGCGCGCACGACGCGTCATCCCGGCTACGCGATCAGTCAACGCGTGCGAAAGCGCGTCGAAGAGATCTTCGGCTGGGCGAAGACCGTTGGGAACTTCCGAAAGACGCGCTTCAAAGGACTCGCCCGCACGCAGCTCGCGGCTTACCTCGTCGGAGCGGCATACAACCTCCTGCGCATCGCGAAACTCTGGCCCGACCCTCGACGCTCGCACGTCGCCCTCACCTGACCCAGGTGGAGGGGACCGCCGCGCGGCCCCCTCTGCCGCCGCCGCAAGCGGCGCCGGCATTCACCCCCAGCGCGAAGTCGCTCCCGCGACTTCGGCAGGCCGTTGTGCAACGGCCTGCTAGCGCCGCGGCGTTCGCGCGCCGGCCAGCATGTCCGGCGTGTCGACGTCGAGGTGCACGCCCGCGTCGTCCACGTTCACGGCGAGCACCGCGCCGGCGTGCCGCTCGAGGAGCTCGCGCGCACCGACGTCGCCCTCGAGCTTGCGCATCTCGCCGAAGTGACGCGCCGACCAGAGCACGGGATGGCCGCGCCTCCGCTCGTGGACAGGAACGCAGATCGTGCTCGGCCCTCGCGGATCGAAGGCGACGATGAGCGCGTCCACGTGCTCGGCGCGCACCCACGGCATGTCGCCGAGCGCGATCAGCGCGCCGTCGACGTCTTCCGGCGTCGCCTCGATGCCGGCGCGCACGGACGCGGCGAGGCCCTCCTCGTACGCCGGGTTCGGTACGAGCTGCACGGCGAGGCCGGAGAGCGCCTCGCGGACGGCCTCCTCCTGGTGCCCGGTCACGACGAGCACGGGGTCGGCCTTCGACGCGAGGAGCGCGAGCGCGACGCGACGGACGATGGGCACGCCGTCGAGCACGGCGAGGAGCTTGTTCGGCCCGCCCATCCGGCGCGAGAGCCCCGCCGCCAGCACGATCGCCGCGACGCGCGCGGGCGCCTTCGGCGCCGCCGCATCGCCTGCGAGCCGCGGCGACGGGCGGCTTGGCACTTCGGCGAGCAGGCCGCCGGCGCCGAGGCGCGTGATGTCGCGGCGGGTGACCGGCAGGTTGGCCATGAGCCGCGCCAGCACCCAGTCGAAGCCGGACGGCTTGAGCGAGCGCGCGCACCCGGGCACGCCGACGATCGGCGCGGCACCCTTGTGACCGAGGAGGAGCAGGTTGCCTGGATCCACTGGCATCCCGAGGTGGTCGATCACGCCGCCGCTCGCCTCGATGGCCGCCGGGACCACGTCCTTGCGATCCACGACCGCCGACGCGCCGAGGACGAGCACGAGCTCCATTCCGTCCGCGAGCATCGCGTCGATGGCGCGCGCGACCGCCGCCGGCTCGTGGGCGACACGCGCCTCGCGGGCGAGCTCGCCGCCGAGGTACGCCATCCGCTGGCGCTGGCTGTCCGTAGCGCGTGTCAGCTGAGCCTCGCGCACGCCGGGGAGCGTCGTGAGGACGAGACCCGCTCGCTTGCGCACGAACGGCGCCACCGCGAGCAGCGGCGAGCCCCCGTCCGTCGCGAGCGCGCACGCCCGCGCGACGAGCGGCTCGGGCACGGCGAACGGGATGATCTTCACCGTGGCCACCATCGCCCCCGCCTCGACGACGTCGTACGGTGGGACGGTCGCGAGGGTCACGGCCTCGTCCACGTCGTTGAGCGCGTCGACGCGCTCGCGGGCGGTGACGAAGACGCCGCGTGCGCTCGCAAAGAGGTTGGCGCGCCCCGTCGCCGCGCGCGCGACGCTGACGTGCGGACCGGCGCTCGCCTCGGCCACGCGGCGCGCCGCGAGATCCTCGCCGACGTCGCCCTCCTCGAGCCGCACCGCCGACACCCGCGCGACGCCCGCGGCGGTGAGCGCGCGCGCGTCCTCGGCCGTCACGACGTGGCCCTTCTTCAGTACGGCGCCGCCGCCGAGGCGGTGGCTGTGCGCGAGGATCGCGCCGGTCGCCTCGTCCGCGGGCAGCTCGTCGAACTTCATTCTGCGGTCGCGCCTTTCGGAGCGCGGCGCAAGGCGAGCGTGAGCTGCGCAGCGATCGACACCGCGATCTCCGAGGGCGACTTCGCGCCGATGTCGAGCCCGACGGGGCCGTGGATGCGGCCGAGCGCGCGCTCGTCCCACCCGCGCGCGGCGAGGCGGCGCAGCCGCGACCCGTGGGTCTTGCCGCTGCCGAGCGCGCCGACGTAAAACGCCGAGCTCTTGAGCGCCACCTCGAGCGCCGGATCGTCGATCTTCGGATCATGCGTGAGCGCGACGACGGCGGTGCGGTGGTCGAGGCCCATCTTCTCCATGACCTCGTCGGGCCAGTCGGTAAGGACGGTCATGCCGGGCCATCGCTCGGCGCGCGCGAAGGCCTCGCGCGGGTCGATCAGCGTCACGTGGTAGCCGAGCAGCGCGCCCATGCGCGCGAGCGGCTCGGCGATGTGCACGGCGCCGACGATCACGAGCTGCAGCGGCGGGTTGAGCGCCTGCACGAAGACCGGTCCGCCGTCCGTCTCCACCGCCCTGGCCGCGTCGGTCGCGCGCGCGTGCGCCGCCGCCTCGTCGAGCGCCGCGGGGAGGGGAGGCTCACCGGGAGTCCACGTCGTGACCGCGCCGCCGCCGAGCGGCGTCATCACGACGATCGCGCGCTTGGCCGTACGCGCGGCGCGGATCTCCGAGAGCACGTGGCGGCCGATCGGCCCGCGCGCACCGCCCCCGGAGACCGGCGCGACGTAGATCCGCACCGTGCCGCCGCACGCGAGCCCGACCTCCCACGCCTCCTCGTTCGAGACGCCGAACTCGAGCAGGCGGTGCGCGCCGTCGTGCATGGCGGCCTGCGCGGCAAGGACGACCTTGCCCTCGACGCAGCCGCCGGAGACGGAGCCGACGAAGAGGCCATCCTCGCGCACGACGAGCTGCGAGCCGCGCGGCCTCGGCGACGAGCCCCAGGTCTCCACGACCGTCGCGATCGCGACCTTCTTTCCGCCGTCGATCCAGTCGAGCGCGTTGTCGAGCCCGTCGTCTAGGGTGCCGGCCATCGCCCGAAAAGGTAGGGCACGGACCACGGCTTGGAAAGCGCGCCCCCGCGGACGTATGCTCCCTCGGCCGTGTCCGCCGCCCTCGCGCCGTCCGACATCGATGCCCTCCGGGCCGAGTTTCCCGCGCTCGCGCGGCGCGTCAACGGCGCGGCGCTCGTGTACCTCGACAGCGCGAGCACGGCGCAGAAGCCCCGCGCCGTGCTCGCGGCGCTCGCGAAGGC
>JAYVXL010000147.1:0-2414 GCA_043785185.1 Myxococcales bacterium | reverse complement strand
ACTCCGTCGTCCTCTACGAGCGCGTGCCGTCACCGGGGCCGGTCGGCGCGGGCATCGTGCTCCAGCCGACGGGGCAGGCCGTCCTCGCCGAGCTCGGGCTCCTCGAGCCCATCGCCCGGAGGGGCGCGCGCCTCTCGGGCCTCATTTGCAGCACGCCGGCCGGCCGCGTGGTCTGCGATCTTTCGTACGCGTGCGTCGACCCCGCGACGTTCGGGCTGGGCCTGCACCGCGGCGTGCTCTTCGCGGCGCTCTTCGGCGCGGTGTCGCGCGAGCCCGGCGTCGACGTCCGCCTCGGGGTCGCCGTCGCAGGCTTGCGCCGCGCGCCGCACGGCAAGGTCGTGCTCGTCGGAGAGGACGGCGGCGCGCTCGGTGAGCACGACCTCGTCGTCGTCGCCGACGGCGCGCGCTCGCAGCTGCGCGACGCGCTCGGTCTCACCGATCGCGCCACGACGTACCCGTGGGGCGCGCTCTGGTTCGTCGCGCGCGACCCGGGCGGCCTCTACACCGAGCGCCTGCACCAGACCGTCGCCGGCACGCGGCGCATGCTGGGTCTCCTCCCGACCGGACGCGGTCCCGACGACGCCGACGCCGTGCCGCACGTCAGCCTCTATTGGAGTCTCCGATGCGACGCCGTGGAAGCCTGGCGCGCCCAAGGTCTCCCCACGTGGAAGGAGGAGGTGCTCACGATGCGCCCCGACGCCGCGCCGGCCCTGGACCAGATCGAGGACGCGTCGCAGCTCACGCTCGCCGTCTACCACGACGTGGTCATGCGCCGCTGGCACACGCCGAGCGTCGTCGTCCTCGGCGACGCAGCCCACGCGATGAGCCCGCAGCTCGGCCAGGGCTGCAACCTCGCGCTCGTCGACGCGCGCGCGCTCGCGGCGGCGGTCCAGGGCGCGCCCACGGTCGAGCGCGCCCTCGCCGCGTACTCGGCAGAGCGCGCCGCTCACCTGGACTTCTACCAGCTCGCGACGCGCTGGCTCACGCCTGCGTTCCAGAGCGACCACGCGTGGCTCGGCGTCTTGCGCGACTCTGGCATGGGCCTCGTGAGCCGCGTGCCCTTCTTCGCGCGCGAGATGGTTCGCGCCATGACCGGCTCGAAGCTCGGCGTCCTTCGCTGAGCTAGGCTTTAGAAAGCTCGCGTCAGCCGGTCGCGTCGGGGATGAGCAGCTCGGTGCTCTCGATCCACGCGGCGAAATACGGCCGCGGGCGGCTCCGTTTCGTCAGGATGAGGAGGACCGGCACCGGCGCGCGGCCCCCCGGCCGGGCGACGATGATCGGCGGCAGAGGCAACGTCATCTGCGCGGCCTCGCTGAGGACGGTGACGCCATGCTCGTCGACCTTGAGGACGTAGCGCGCCGAGGTGTTGCGGAACTTCCACGTGATGTCGAAGTGCATCTTCGGAACGCGGTGGCTCTCGAGCGCCCACGCCGCGTGCATGCCGGACGCGGTGAACGGCGCGCGCGTGTTGACGACGCGATCGACGGTCTCGGCCAGCGTCTCGGCTGGCTCGAGCGACGCGACGAGGAGCCGGTCGTCGGTCGACGCGAGGGGCAGGTCGAGGATGAAGTCCTCGGGCCGCGGTCCCGTCGCGACCATCGCCTGCGCGCCGTCACGGGTGTTGTACGCGACGTACTTGAACATGTACGCGTACGCGAAGAGGTGCTCGGGCTCGACGTTGTCGGGAAGGAGCGTGGGCACCGCGACGCCGTTGAACTTCTCCGTCAGCGCCTCGCGGGTCTGCGTGAGGACACCCGCGCTGCCGTAGTTGCCTCCCGCGAACCACGCCGACGCCTCGAGATCGTTCTTGTAGTCCTTGTCGCCCTGCATACCGACGCACACCGGCGGGTCGTACTGCATGAGGATGGTGCTGCCGCCCACGCGCGCGACCTCCTCCCATGCCAGCGCGAACGCGCTCGAGAAGAGGAGGTTCTTCCCCGGCGCCATCCGGCCCTGAAGGTGCTCGCGCTCGAAGAGCCCGGCGACCGTCGTCTCTCCGAGCTCGTCCTTGGTCGCCGTGACGAAAGGCCGTCCCAGCGCGTCGGCGTGCGTGATCGGCATCTCCGTGCGCCATCCTAGCGAACCATTGCCTCGGCACAATTGCTAAGATGGCGAACTTCCGTGGCCCCTGATTCACCTTGCCCCCGCGTGACCGCCGGCGCGGAGCTCGTCGCGCTGGCGCGCCTCGCGTGGCCGATCGCGTCGGCGCAGTTGCTTTTGGTGTCGATGGGCCTCGTCGACACGGCGGTGCTCGGGCGCGTTTCGGTCACCGAGCTCGCCGGCGCGACGATCGGGCGCTCGATCGGCTTCGGCGTCGCGTCGCTCGCGATGGGCGTGGGGATGGGGCTCGAGCCGATCGCGTCGCAGGCGGTCGGCGCCGGCGAGACGGGGCGCGCGTGGGGCGCGCTCGTCGC
>JAYVXL010000146.1:0-8028 GCA_043785185.1 Myxococcales bacterium | reverse complement strand
CGTGCGGCGGGGAGGACTCGCCCGTCACCGTCTCGCTGGCGCCGAGCCTCCTCTTCCCGCGCGGCCTCCTCGACGGCGTCACGAAGGTGACCGTCGCCGTGTACGACGCATCCGCGGGCGTCGACTGCGACGCGACGACAGGCAAGCTGACGCGGCCGGCGACGCCCTTTGCGCAGGCCAATCTCGGCGCCACGCTCGGCGGCGCCCCCTGCCCGTCCGGCGGCAAGTTCTGCGGGCAGCTCAGCGTCAGCAAGAGCAGCACGCCGCGGCTCTTTCAGGCGCAGGCCACCGCCGAGGCGAGCGCGGACGTCGCGGACGGCTGCACGAAGGCGGTCGTCGACCAGAGCTCGCTCTCGCTCTCGATCGCGATGGTTCGCTACCAAACGCCGGCGGTGTGCGGCAACGGGAAGATCGAGGCGACCGAGCAGTGCGAGCCTCCCGACCCGACCTGCGACGCCAAGTGCCACACGATCGAGCAAGTGCTCTCGAGCACGACGGCGACCGGCGCGGTCTCGGCGCCGTTCGTCTTGTGGCCGACGCAGGGCGGCGACGCCGGGCGCCTCCTCGCGTTCTACGGCGACACGACGCCGAACGGGCAACCCACGTCGAAGGGCGAGATCGGGATGCGCGTGATGGGCGACACGCTCGCGCCGCTCCCCGGGTTCGCGTCGTCGACGTTCTTGCCGTCCGACCCCGCGCAGGGCGCGCAGCCGCAGCCGGGCCTGAAGCGCCTCCCGAGCGCGGCGGTCGTGTCCGGCCAGTATTTCGTCGCCTTCGAGGACGACAGCGGCGCGAGCGGCTCGCCGGACATTCACCTGCGCACCATGGACGGCGCGTTCACCGCGCAGCAGCCGCTCGGCCAGCCGATCGTCGTCAACGGCCCGGCGAACGGCGAGCCCGGCGTCCAGACCGCGCCGGCGATCGCCGCAGGCCCGAACGGCCTCGTCTTCATCGCGTGGCAGGACGACGCCGCGCAGAAGATCGCCGGCCGAACCTACCGGCCTGGCACGCCGGGCACGCTCGGGCCGCAGCAGGACATCTCGAGCGGCACCGCCAACTCCGGCGTGCAGCTCGCCGCGACGCCGAACGGCTGGGTCGCCGTGTGGACGGGCGACGGCGACGTGAAGCTCCGCTCGATCGACCCGAACGGCAACGCGTTCGGCGGCGAGACGACCGTGAACGACAACACGCTGGGGCTGCAGGATCAGCCGTCGATCGCCGCGACCACCGACGGGCGCTTCGCCGTCGTCTGGACCGATCACGCCGGGGCGAACGGCGCGGACATCCTCGCGCAGCGCTTCACGTCGGCCGCGGCCCGCGTGCCCGGCGATCAGGCGGCGCCGATCAACACGACGGTGGCCGGCGACCAGCTCACGCCGCACGTCGCGGCGACCGGAGCGGCGGGCGGCGCGTTCGTCGCCGCGTGGCTGGACGTCCCCTCGCGCCACGTGCGCGCCCGCATCCTCGGCGCCGGCGCCGCCTTCCTCGCGAACAACGTCGACGGCCTCACCGGCGACTTCCAGGCGAGCGTCGCCGACGGCCGCCCGCGGGCCGAGCCCACCGTCGCGATCGGCGGAGCGGGCCCGTTCATCGCGATCGGTTGGACCGATCAGTCGCTCGCCGGGCCGCTCGGAATCACGGCGCGAAGGTTCCCCGCGCCGAAGTGAGCCGGTGATGCAGATGAGACCGGTGGGACCGGTGAGACCTCAGCTCGGCAGGCTGCCGGGGCGCAGGTAGCAGATCGCGCGAATGACCTCGACGATGCGCTCGCGATCGTCGGGCGTGAGGTCCACGAAGCGAACGCCCATGCCGGGGTTCGGGTTGTCGCCGTTCGCGCGCACCCTGTTGATCCACGCGACCTGCCCCGCGAGCTTGAACGGCTCGTGGCCGGGCGGCGCGAACGACAGCATAAGAGGAGTGCCGATCGTGAGCGGCTCGGTCGTGAGCACGAAGATGCCCATCTCGCTGATGTTCGCCATCGACGCGAAGAGGAACGTGTCGTCCCCCACGCAGTCGACCGACCAGCTCACCTCGTAGCGCGTCGAGTTGCGGCGGTCCGCCGACGACGCCGCCGACGCGGACTCGGGCAGACTCGCGTCCGAGTCGGAGCTCGACCGCGCCCCATCGATGCGTGCGGCCTCGAGCGCCGGATCGTCCTTCGTCGTCACCATGATTCCCATGTGCCTATCCCCCTCTTTAGGCGCGCTGGCAAGGTCCGAAGTGCGAGATTCGCGCGCGCCTTCGGAGACGCCCCCTTTACGTGGAGCGAAGCCCGACTACTGGACGTGGAGCGGACCGCCGTTGATGCGGTTGTCCCCGTCGCTCGGGCCCTTGGTCACCTTGAGGCGCGTATCGCCCACAAACAGGCCGAAGTAAACGGTGTAAGCGCCGGGCGTGAAATTCGGTTCGAGGTTGAACTCGTGGTCGTCGACGAGCAGATCGTCCTTCAGCCACAGGTGGAAAGGGTACTTGCCGTCCATCGGCTTGTGATCGCCGTTGTGCCGGCGGTGGAAGCCGTCGATGTGGATGAAGGCTTCCCACTCGGTCGTCACCGGGTTCAAGACTTTGTAATACGTCTTGAAGTGGTACTTGCGGCCCGGCGCGACGACGTCGACGAGCTTGCCGCTCGGGTCGGTCAGGTCGTAGCCGATGACGAGGAGCTTGTCCTCCATCTCCACGTCGAGGCGGTGCTGCACCTTCGGGATGTCGCTGAGGATGACCTTCGCGAGCGGGTTCTGGTTCTTCTCGCCGCTCGCGAGGCGCGAGCCGACGAGGACGATTTGGCTCGAGCGGCCGTCGAGGACGGGCAGGTTCGCGCGCGGCTGCGTCTTCTCGCGGTACTGCTGGTTGAGCTTCGCGAGCTCGTCGGTCTTCATCACGAGGAAGCGGCGGCCGCTTCCCGGCTCGCCGGTGAGCCAGTTGAACGCGCTCGTCGCGTCGCTGAACGTCTTGGGCTCGCCGCCCGCGTAGTACGCGCTCGTGCGGCCTCCGACGCCGAAGAGCGCGAGCGGCTCGTCGCCCGTGTGCACGCGCTGGTAGCTCTCGAAGACTTCCTTCGGCGACAGCTGGTTGGCGAGCGCCGGGTAGTACGAGAAGCAGAGGACGAGACCGCAAACCGCGGCGAACAGCGGGAAGAACGCGGCGCGGCTGCCGCGAAGGAGATCGCCGATGAAGCCGATCAAGAGGAAGGCGGCGACGCCGGCGGGCACTCCGAGCGCCGCGGCGATGACCGGGCGCGTGCCGTGCGACCACAAGTAGCCGACGACGCCGCCCGGGACCGCGAGCACCATGAGCGGCACGAGCACGACCGCGGCGACGATGCGCTCGTGGTTCGCGATCTCGTCGCTCTTGCCCGGGTCCTCCGTCTTCTTCGTCACGCGATCCCACAGGTGCTCGAACGGCTCGAAGCCTCGCGTGAGCGAGCCCCACGTGAGCGGCTGCGCGCGCCCAAAGGCCCAGAGCCAAACGTCACACGCGAAGTAGATGCCGAGGATCACGCCGAGCGGAATGAACGCCGTCACCCACCACGCGTTGAGGACGCCGTCGCGAATGTTGACCGCGAGCGATGGGAGCCACTTTGCGTGGGTCTTCGCGCCGATCCAAATCGTGAGGCCCGCGAGCGAGGCGCCGGCGACCATCGCGAAGTACGCGAGCGCGAGGAGGCCGTCCCACGCTTCGCGCAGGGCGTTGAGCACCTTGAGGTAGCCCGCTGGATCGAACGGCGCGCGCGTCGCGTCTCGCTCGACCCACGTGAGGAACGCGACGCCTGCGAAGCCCACGAGGACGACGGTCCAGAGGAGCAGCGCCTGCACCTTGAACGTCTCGGGGAACGGGGCGCCGACGACGGCGAACGCCTGGTAGGCCTTGTCGGGGATCTCGTGGAAGTCGTGGTGGAAGACGCCGAGGAAGACGCCGGTGCCGACGCCGATGGCGATCGACGGGTGCGCGCCGCGCTCGTAGTCGCGGATCGCGATGCCGCACCCGGCGGCGAGGACCGCCGGAGCGGAGAACGCGATGAGCTCGGTGTGCGACGCGAGCCAGCCGTGCGCGCCGAACGCGACGGCGGCGCCGCACACGACGGCGACGCGAACGAAGCTCTCGCGCTGAAGGAGGTGCCCGCTGCGGCCCGGCGGCGTGAGGAACAGGCGCCCGAGCGCGAACGGGGCGAACGCGCTCCACGGCGCGAGCGCGGGGCCGAGGTGGCCGATGAAAAAATCGAACGTCGGGTACTTCGTCGGCGGCTTGATCATCGCGCCGACCCACACGTTCAGCGTCCCCGGCTTCGCGGCGTCGAGCGCCCACATGCCTTGGATGCCGGCGCGCACGCCGCCGACGAGCGCGAGGATGCCGACGATGTCGCCGAACACGTCGACGCGACGATCTCCGCTCGCCCACGACACGCCCCACGCGAGGCCGACCGCAGTGAGCGGCATGGCGAGCCCGAGGATGCCGCCGCGGCTCCAGTATCCGGCGGCGAGGCCGACGAGGCCCATGAGCAGCCACGGCAGGCGCGACGCGAACGAGGTCGGCCCGTCCTTGTCGCGATCGAAGACGGCGACGGTGAGGCCGCCGAAGCTCATGGCGACCGCGGCCATCGTGACGACGTCGCCGAGCATCGTGCGCGCGCCGACGAAGAAGAGCGGCATCGAGGACAGCGCCACCGCCGCGAAGAGGCCGGCGCGCTTGTCGACGAGGCGGGCGACGAACGCGTACGTCGCGAGCACGCCGACGGTGCCCCAGAGGGCGAGCGGCGCGCGACCCGCCCACTCGTGCAGGCCGAAGAGCTTGAACCCCAAACCGATCGAATCGAACGGGAGCTCAGGGCGGCCGAGATCGTTCAGGTGCGGCATCGAGTTGTCGGTGCCGGAGAGCCAGAGATCCTGCGCGCCGTACACGTTCAGCGCGAGGCGGCGCGCGAGGTCGGCGACGTTCAGCTCGTACGGATCCCAGAGCCCGCTCTTGTAGAGCGGCGGCAGGACGAAGAAAAAGAGGAGCGGCGTCAGGATCGCGAGGAGCAGCGGCGCGTGGCGGCGCCAGCCGACGGCCTCGGAGGCGGCCTCGCCGGACGGGTCGGGCACGCCTTGGATGTCGCGCACGGACGCCGCGGGCGCGGTAGCAGCGGGCGCGGACGGCAGAGCCTCGACGGCGTCCGTCTCCTTCTTCGCCTGCGCGGCCTCGGCTGGCTCGGCGGCCTTTGCCTCGTCGTTCTTGGTCTCGTTCTCGTCGTTCGACATGAAGGCCTCGAAAGAAAGGTCGCCCGGGGCTCGCGCAGCCCCGAATCGGCCGGACAGTAGTAGCAAACGATCCACCTACGCAACGTGCTAAAGAAGGGCGCCGCCGATGCCTGCGCCGAGCCCCAAAGCCACCGTGACCCGGAAAAAGAAGGCCGGCCCGTTCAAGGCGGGCCGCGTCGCCATCCTCGGGCGCCCCAATGTCGGCAAGAGCACGCTGCTCAACGGCCTGGTCGGCGAGCGCATCGCCATCACGAGCTCGCACCCGCAGACGACGCGCGACCAGATCCGCGGAATTTTCACCGACGACGATGCGCAGCTCGTCTTCATCGACACCCCTGGCGTGCATCGCGCCCGCACGAAGCTCGGCGCCCGCATGAACCAACTTGCTCGGGATGCAACGCGCGAGTGCGAGATCGTATTCTTCATGACCGATCTGGCGCCTGGCACGGGGCCCGAGATGCGCGACGTCGACAAAGCCATCCTCTCGCAGGTCCCCGAGAAAACGCCGGTCATCCTCGTCCTCAACAAATCGGACAAGCTGAAGGACAAGACGAAGCTGTTTCCGATTTTGGACGGCTACGCCAAGGCGCACGCGTTCGCGGCCATCGTCCCGATGAGCGCGCGCAAGCAAGACAGCGGAGTGCCGCGCCTCATCGAGGAGGCCAAGAAGCTCCTGCCCGAGGGGGAGAAGATTTTCCCCGACGACGAGCTCTCGGATCGACCCATCCGCTTTTTCGTGTGCGAGATGGTCCGCGAGCAGATCCTCGCCAAGACCCGCGACGAGGTGCCGCACGGCATCGCGGTCACCGTCGAGCGCTTCGACGAGGCGCCGCGCGTGCCGCACATCTCGGCGACGATCCACGTCGACCGCGAAGGGCACAAGAAGATCATCGTCGGCGAGAAGGGCGCGTTCATCAAAGCGGTGGGCGAAGGCGCCCGCAAGCGCATCGAGGAGCTCGTCGGCAAGCAGGTGCACCTGGAGCTGTGGGTCCGCGTGACGCCGCGCTGGTACGAGAGCGACGCCCAGCTCAAAGACATGGGCTACGGAGACTAGACATGGTGAGCGGCGGCGGCGGCAAAACGAGCGGAGGCGACGGCGGCGGACGCAGCGGCGGACGCGCGGGCGGACGCAGCGGAGGGCGCAGCGGTGTGCGCACCGGCGGGCGCGAGCGCGATCGACGGAAGATCGGCGGGCGCATCGTCGGGACCAAGGACGACACCCGCCCGAAGACGGCGCCGGGCACCGGCGCGCTCAGCACCAAGCCCGCGAAGGCGCCGCCGCCGGCCGCGACGCCGGGCCCGCGCGGGCCCGAGCGACCCGAGCGGAGCACGCGGCAAGAGGAGCGCGACCTCGAGCGCGGCGAGCGCTTCGCCCCGAAGAAGCCGGGCGGCCTGTCCGGGCTGCCGCTCGTCGCGATCGTCGGCCGCCCGAACGTCGGCAAGTCGACGCTCTTCAACCGGCTCGCGCGCCAGCGCCTCGCCATCGTGCACGACGAGCCGGGCGTCACGCGCGATCGGCACTACGCGGACACCAGCGCGTTCGGCCGCGGCTACACGCTCATCGACACCGGCGGCTTCGACCCCGAGGACGCCGACCCGATGAAGGCCGGCATCGCCACGCACGTGCGCGCCGCGATCGCCGAGGCCGACGCGATCGTCTTCATCACCGACGGCACGACCGAGCTCACGAGCGCCGATCGCGCCGCCGTGAAGCTCCTGCGACAGACGGAGAAGCCGACCTTTTTCGCGGCCAACAAAGTGGACTCCAAGGCGGAGGACGCGTACGCGAGCGAGCTCTATCGCCTCGGCGTGAAGCACGTCTACCCGGTGAGCGCGCTCCACGGCCGCGGCATCGGCGACCTCGAGGCCGCCGTCCTCGCCGCGCTGCCGCCGATGGCCGAGGCCGACGACGCGCCGGACCCCACCGTCGCGCGCGTCGCCGTCGTGGGGCGCCCAAACGCCGGGAAATCCAGCCTCCTGAACCGGCTCCTCGGCGAGGAGCGCATGCTCGTCGACGAACGCCCAGGCACGACGCGCGACTCGATCGACACGCTCATCTCGCGCGGGAGCAAGAAGTACGTCTTCATCGACACCGCGGGCATCCGCAAGAAGGGCAAGGTCACCAAGGCCGACGACGGCATCGAGTCGATGAGCGTCATGCAGGCCATCCGCGCGATGGAGCGCGCCGAGGTCGTCGTCGTGATGTGCGACGCGAAGGAGGGCGTGGCCGAGCAGGACGCCAAGATCCTCGGCCTCGCCGCCGACCGCGGCCGCGCGATGATCATCGCGCTCAACAAGACCGACCTGATGAGCCAGGAGGACCTGAAGCGCGCCGAGGAGCTCGCGCGCGACAAGACGACGTTCGCCCCGTACGTCCCGATCGTGCGCATGAGCGTCAAGACAGGCCGCGGCGTCGGCGATCTGCTCGAGGCGATCGACCAGGTCCGGACGGCGTTCACCAAGCGCATCACGACGGGCGAGCTCAATCGCTTCTTCGAGAAGGTGCTCGACACGCACCCGCCGCCGACGCAAGGCGGCCGCGCGCCGCGCCTCTACTACGTGACGCAGGCCGAGACGTCGCCGCCGACGTTCGTCGCGATCACGAACTTCCCCGAGGCGATCCACTTCTCGTACCGCCGCTTCGTCGTGAACCAGCTGCGCAAGCACTTCGGCTTCGAGGGCGCGCCCGTGCGCATCTTCTACAAGCCGAAGAGGAAGCGCGACGAGGGCGCGGGCGGCGACAAGAAGCAAAAAAGTGACGAGCCCACCCCGCGGAGACGGGCGGCACCAAAGG
>JAYVXL010000145.1:0-8033 GCA_043785185.1 Myxococcales bacterium | reverse complement strand
GCCGTTTTCGTTTAATGTCGCTCTCCCCATGCTCGACATTGCCTTCATCCGCCAGAACGCCGACGTCGTACGCGCGGCTATCAAGAACAAGCGCGTGGAGCTCGAGCTCGACGTACTCCTCGCCGCCGACAAGGATCGCCGCGAGGTGCTCGGTACGATCGAGAGTCTGCGCGCGCGGAAGAACGAGGTCGCGCAGCTCATCCCGAAGGCGACCAAGGAGGAGCGACCCGCGCTGATCGAAGAAGGAAAGCGCGTGAAGGGCGAGCTCGAGCAGAGCGAGCCTTCGCTCGCCAAGGCGCAGGAGGTCTTCGACGACCTCATGCTCCGCGTACCGAGCATCCCGCGTCCCGAGGTGCCGATCGGCGCCGGCGAGGACGACAACGTCGAGATCCGCAAGGTCGGCACGCCTCGCGCCTTCGACTTCAAGGCGAAGGATCACGTGGAGCTCATGACGCTCCATCGCATGGTCAACTGGGACGGACCGCGCAAGTTCGCCGGCGGTCGCTCGTATGCGCTGATGGGCACGGGCGCGCTGCTCGAGCTCGCGATGACGCGTCTCGCTGTCGACGTGCTCGTCGAGCGCGGGCTCACGATGGTGATCCCGCCGGTCATGGTGAAGAAGCGCGCGATGACCGGCACGGGCTTCTTCCCGCTCGGCATCGCGGAGGCTTACACCATCACCGAGGACGAGCTCTATCTCGTTGGAACGAGCGAGGTGCCGCTCGTGTCTCTGCACGCTGACGACACGCTCGACGCCGCGGCACTGCCGATCCGCTACGCGGGGATCTCGAACTGCTTCCGTCGCGAGGCGGGCGCCTACGGCAAGGACACGAAGGGCCTCTACCGCGTTCACCAGTTCACGAAGGTGGAGCAGGTCGTGTTCTGCCTGCCCGACGAGGAAGTGGCTGAGAAGGAGCACTATCAGCTGCTCGCGAACGCGGAGGCGATCCTCGCGAAGCTCGAGATCCCCTATCGCGTCGCGATCGCGTGCACCGGCGAGATCGGGCTCGGCCAGACGCGCAAGCACGAGGTCGAGTCGTGGATGCCCGGCCGCAACGACGGCAAGGGCGCCTACAACGAGACGCATTCTTGCTCGACGCTCGGCGATTTCCAGGCGCGGCGATCGAACATCCGCGTGCGCATGCCGGACGGCTCGCTCGCGTATCCGTACACGCTGAACAACACGGCGATCGCCAGCCCACGCATCCTCATCCCGCTCCTCGAGAACCACCAGAACGAGGACGGGTCGATCACGCTGCCGAAGGCACTCGTGCCGTACATGAACGGGGTCGAAACGCTGACGCCGGCCTGAACTGCGCGCGCGCCTCGGCGCGGGCTTACTTCTGCGGAGCGCGCGGCTTACTTCTGCGCGCCCATTCGCCGCGTCCTTTTCAGGCGCTTGGTGGCGAGGGCGGTGGCCTCGGCCTCGGCTTCCTCGCGGGTCGTCCCCTCGCCATGGGCGATGGTGGCGCCCGGGCTGACGTTGTCGATCTTGCAGGCCCAGCGCTCGCCGAGCCGGTAGCTCGCGACGCGCGCCTCCCAACCTTCCAGAGTGACCGCTCTCGTCTCGTAGCCTTCTGCGTTGAACCTTGCCACGGTCGTCCTCCTTCTCGTCCCCCCTTCATGCCCTCGCCGCGTGCCTCTCGTCGTCGTCGTCGTCACTTGCTCAGGCGCTTGGTCGCGTCGCGCAGCGCCTGGGTCGCGCTGCGCAGCTCGAGGGCGAGCGCCGCGCTCTCGATCGCGTTGCGCTCCGCCTCCGCGCGCGTCCCGCCCCGGCCCCGCGCGATGTTGGCTCCCGGGTCCGCGTTGTCCACGCGGCACGAGAAGCTCGTCCCGACCGGATACGAGCAGACGCGAACGAGGACCCCGCTCAAGGTCATCGTGCGCTCGACCATTCCGGCGGGTCTGCTGGCGTCGTCCGGCACGTCTATTTCTCGATGGGCGCGCCGACCAAGTTGCCCCACTCCGTCCAGGAGCCATCGTAGTTACGCACGTCGGCGAAGCCGAGCAGATATTTCAGCACGAGCCACGTGTGGCTCGATCGCTCGCCGATCCGGCAGTAGGCGACGATGGGCTTGTCCCCGGTGATCCCCCGCGACGCGTAGAGGTCGCGCAGCTCGTCGGCCGATTTGAACGTCCCGTCCTCGTTGCAGACGAGGCCCCAAGGCACGTTGACGGCGCCCGGCACGTGCCCGCCGCGCTGGCAGGTCTCGGGCAGGCCGGGGGGCGAGAGCAGCTCGCCGGTGAACTCCGCCGCGCTGCGCACGTCGACGAGCGCGACACGCCCGGCGGCGACGTCGGGCATTAGAGGGGCGAGGAGGGATCGGATCGACAGGTCGGGCGCCCCCGCTTGGTAGGAGGTCGGGGTGACCGCCGGCGCATCGGTCGTGAGCCCGCGCCCCTCAACGAGCCACTTCCTGCGGCCCCCGTTCATGAGGCGCACGTCGGCGTGGCCGTAGATCTTCAGTTGCCAGAAGGCCCACGCCGCGAACCAGTTGTTGTTGTCGCCGTAGAGGACGACCGTGGTGTCGCGCGCGATCCCGGCGCCTCGCATCAGCGCCTCGAGCTGCGCCTTGGAGAGAATGTCCCGGGTGCGGGTGTCGCAGAGCTCCCGTTCCCAGTCCAACCGATGGCGCCTTGGATGTGCCCCTCGTCGTAGGAGAACGTGTCCACGTCGACCTCGACGAGGCGCACCTTCGCGTCGCGCCCATGATCGGCGACCCAGTCGGTCTCTACGAGAATCTCCTCGTTCGCGTACGTGCTCATAGGCTCTCCTTCCTCCATCGCGGGGGGCTCACCGACGTACGGTCGCCCCCGCCGTCGGATAAGGGCGGCAGGGCGTCCGAGGACCATCGCGGCGACGTTCGCGCGAAGGCCGTTGCGAGCCTTGCCCCCCGTGTGGCATCTTCAGCGCCTGGTTTTTCGGCACGCGATTCGTCCCGCTCGGAAGAAGAAGAGGCTGGTCCGACCGACCAGGAGCAAGTAGAAGCATCTCGAAACGTTCGGCGCGGTAGCCAAGTGGTCAGGCAACGGTTTGCAAAACCGTGATACGTCGGTTCGAATCCGATCCGCGCCTCCGAACCTTGCAGATGCGGCCTGGTAGCCCGCGCGCTCTCGGAGCGGTAGACTCGTTCCAATGAAGGCTCCGGGGGGAGACTTGGAAAATGGGAACAGCACGCTCGAGCGCGCGCCGGCGATGCTGCACAGCATCGACCAGGACGGACGCCTCGTCGGCGTCAGCGCGGGATGGCTCGCGCGGCTCGGCTACACCCGCGAAGAGGTGATCGGGCGTCGCTCGACGGAGTTCCTCGCGCCCGAGTCGGCGAAGCGCGCCCGCGAGGTCATCCTGCCGGAGTACTACCGTACGGGCGAGGTCGCGGACGTGCCGTACCAGTTCGTCACCAAGAGCGGCGAGCGCGTCGACGTGCTCCTGTCGGCGACGGCCGAACGCGACGCCAGCGGCAACTTCGTCCGCTCGATCGCGTGCCTCACGGACCTGACGGAACGCAACAAGCTCGCCTCTCGGCTCGACGAGGCCAAGCGCATGGAGACCATCGGCCAGCTCGCCGGCGGCATCGCGCATGACCTGAACAACATCCTCCACATCATCCGGGCCGAGTGCACGCTGGCGCTGTCCGGCGCGACCCCGCAGGCGGCGGCCGATCTCGAGGTCGCGCTCGAGGCGGTCACGTCGGGCGAGCGACTCGCGCGGCAGCTGCTCACGATCGCCGGCAAGAGTAACGCGCGACCCGAGCAGGTCCTCGTGGACGAGGCGCTCCGCGCGGCCGCGCGCCACGTGCGCCCTCTCTTGCCGTCGGGTGTGAAGCTCGAAATCGAGCAGAGCGCGCCAGGCGCGGCGATCCTCATCGATCGCGGGCAGCTCGAGCAGGCGCTCCTCAACGTGATGCTCAACGCGCGAGACGCCGTCGACGGGTCAGGCACCATCGTCGTGTCGTCGTACTTGCGGCGCGTCACGACCGACGAGTCCGCGCGCGTCGTCGTCGGCATCGCCGACACCGGCGTCGGGATGGATGAGGAGTCGCTGCGCCGCGCGACCGAGCCGCTCTACACGACCAAGCGCGAGGGCACGGGCCTCGGCCTCACGACGACGCGGCGGATCGTGGAGGCCGCGCAGGGCGTGCTTCGGCTGCGCTCGCGCGTCGGCGAGGGCACGCTCGTCGAGATGACCTACCCGGTCGCTCATTCGAGCGGGTCGACCGCCGGCGCCGCCCCACCAGGCGCTGCACCGCTCTAACGTCCAGCCGCCGAAGCCGCTACTTGCTCACCTTCGCGAGGCGCGCGACGAGCTTCAGCATGAGGTCGAGCACGTGCGCGCGGTCCTCGACCTTCGGGCGCTCGAGGGTGACGATGCCGCCGCCGCCGCCGCGCGCGCCGTCGTCGTAGGTGCAGCGCGACGCGGCGATGGAGAAGAGCCCCTCGCACGCCTCTGCGTCGAGCAGCGCGCGCGCCGTGGCGTCCTCCGTCGCCTTTACGACGTACATCTTGTCGAACGCCGCGTGGCCCATGACGAGGTCCTGCGCGCCGAAGAGCTTGGCGAGCCGGGAGCCGATGCCCTCGACCGACACCTCGACGTGGCCGACCAGCGGCTTCACGGGCGTCGCCATGGCGACGGTGCGGCCCTGCAAATCGGTGATGACGTACTCGAGGGTCACGCGCACCTCGTCGACCACCGCCTCGAGCCGTGGGTTCAGCGCGTGCGACCAGCCGAGGTGACCGGCGCGCACCGTATAGCCCCGCCCGGCGTCACGCGCGTACGCGCTCCACAGCTCGTTGGCCCGCTTGACCTCCGCGGACGCGCCCTCCATCGCCGTCGCTGCCAGCGCCCCCATCGACATGGCGTCTTCCTCCGCGCTCGAGCTTACCAGAACGCTAGGTGCGCGCGGGCGACGCGATTCTCGCGATGTGTCGAGTTGCGCGGGAATTTTGCCGTGAGAGCGGCGGGAGGGTGGCGGTTGGCACCCGTCGGTCGATTCTGATGATCAGGAGGCTGCCTCGCGGACATTGCCCAACCATGCGGTTCGTCGTTGGCAGTGTGGTCGTATTGGGTGCCCTCGTCGCGTGCGGCGGAAGCAGCGCCACGGGGGACGGAGCGGGCTCGTCCTCCGGCGGGAGCAGCAGTAGCAGCGGCGACGCGGGCGGCGGCGGGAGCAGCAGCGGCGGCGGGAGCAGCAGCGGCGGCGGGAGCAGCAGCAGCGGCGGGAGCAGCAGCGGCGGGAGCAGCAGCGGCGGCAGCAGCGGTACGGACGGCGGGAGCAGCGGCAACCCCGGCGTCGACGGCCCGCCGAGCCGCGTCGCGTGCACCAACAGCTTCGGCAGCGCGCTCAGCACGACGCACGGCCGGCTCGACGGTACGCTCGTCGCGGTCGTCCCGACGACCCAGCGCGGGTGCAACAGCGACTCGAGCCACTTGCATCTGCAGGTCGCGACGGGCGGCGGCACCTACGACATCGCCGTGAACCTCGACGCCCTGACGTTCGAGGTCGACGCCCCGCTCCCGGATGGCGCGTGGAGTGAGGGGTGGCACAACACGATGGCGCTCGACTACGTGTCGAACCTCGGTCTGCACTCGACGACGTTCGCCACCGGCACGCCGGACAGCATTCAGTCGCACTTGATGGCAGCGCTCGCGAACGTGAACCACATCTCGGTCTTCGCGACGGGCTACGGCCCCGGCGGCGCGCACCTCGTCCACCGCCAGGGCGGCGGGCGCGATGGCGCCGTCTTCATCCAGCCTCTGAGCGGCCAAGCTCACGGCTTCGTCTTCCACTTCAACACGCAGACGTTCTGAAGGCCGGCGCCCGCAGGCGCAGGCGGGCGGGCGGCGCGAGGAAGCCGCCGGCGCAGGCGCGCGGCGGTCCGTCTCGCGCGCCAGCCGTCAGGCGGCGTTGCGGCCGAGGAGGCCCTCGAGGCGCGTCTGGATCTTGTGGCGCTTCGAGTAGACGGTCTTCACGCTGATCTGCAGCTGACGCGCGACCTCCGGCGGCTCGAGGCCCTCGCCGAAGTAGAGCGCCGCGAACGCGCGATCCTTCTCGCTCATCCCCTCGAACGCCAGCGCCGTGATGCTCGCGCGCTCGCCCTCGGCCGCGCACTCGAACGGATCGGAGCGCTCGCACGCCATGTCGTCGGCGTAGGAGAGCTCCTCTTTCTCCGGCTCGCGGCGGAGCGAGCGGAGGTAGTCGTAGGCGCGGTTGCTCGCGAGCAGCGCGATCCAGCTCGAGAAGCGGCTGCCGCGCTCGGGATCGTACGCGCGGAGCTTGTGCTTGTCGTTCATGAGGAGCGAAAGGTAGAACGTCGCGTAGATGTCCCCGACGTCGTCCGCGCCGACGAGCTGCGGAAAGCGGTGCGTGACTTTCGTGATGCTGCGCATCACGAGGCGGTCGAAGCGCACGCGGAACGCGCGCCACGCCTTCGGGAGGTCGGCCAGCATGCCGGAGATGAGGACCTCGTCGTCCTCGAAGTCGAGCTTGGTCTCGTCGTACTTGGCGTAGATGCCGCTCTCGAAGCGCGGATGATGCTCAGTCTCGATCGTGTTGACCGCGTCCACCGTCATGGAGCCGCCTTTCAAAAGTGGAGGCACAAAATTGCGCCTCGAGCCGTATTGGGGAGCAGGCGTTGTGCCAGCCTGTTCGGGCGCATTGGCGCGCCGCGTCAGCCGCGAGAACCTCGGAAATTCAGGCCACGCGGGAATCGTGCCGCGAGAGCACAAAAGCGGTGCGGGGAGGTTTCCCCCCGACTGTGAGGGGGGCATCGCCCTCGGTGGACAAACGTCGCACCGCCCCCGTTCGGGGGACGTGTTTGCGCGTGCCCGCGCCGGTCAGAGCGACTTGCCCATCGCGTGGTAGCCCTTGTCGACGTGGATGGTGGCGCCGGTGATGCCGGTGCCGAGCGGGCTCGCGAGGAACGCCGCCGTGGTCGCGACCTCTTCGGCGGTGACGGCCTCGGGCAAGGGCGAGTTCGCGGCGCAGTACTTCACCATGTCGTCGATGATGCCGATCGCGCTCGCGGCGCGCGACGCGTACGGGCCGGCGGAGATCACGTTGACGCGGTGGCCCCACGCGCGACCCGCCTCGTAGGCCATCGTGCGCGTATCGGACTCGAGCGCCGCCTTCGCGGACGACATGCCACCGCCATAGCCGGGCACCACGCGCTCCGCGGCCATGTACGACAGCGAGAGGAACGCGCCCCCGCGCGGCATCAGCGGTCCGAAGTGGCGGACCATCGAGACGTTGGAGTACGCCGACGCCGAGAGCGCGCCGAGATAGCCCTTGCGCGAGGTCTCGAGGAGCGGCTTCTTCACCTCGGGGCCGTTCGCGAGGCTGTGCACGACGATGTCGGGCGCGCCGTCGGCCGCCATCGCCTTTGCGAGACCGCCGATCGTGAAATCACCGAGATCGCGGTACCGCCGGCTATCGCGGAGCTCGGCCGGCACGTCCTCGAGCGCGTCGAAGTCCGCGTCGAGCGGATAGATCTTCGCGAACGCCAGCTTCGAGCCGTTCGCGAGGGTCAGCGACTCGTCGAACTTGCCGCGCTCGAGCATCGTCTTGAAGATGCCGAGCGCCGGTGGCCACGTCGCGACAGAGACGGTCGCGCCCGCCTCGATGAGCGCTTTGGCGATCGCGAAACCGAAGCCACCGTCATCCGCGACGCCGGCGACCAGCGCGCGCTTACCCGTGAGATCGATCGAGAGCATGGCGTGGGTGATCGCCCGAAACGGTGGGACCGCGCAACCCGCGGATGCACCTCTAGAGCGACCACCAGGGCGCGGGCAGCGCCGGCACCACGTCGGTGAAGATCTCGCGAATCCCGTCGCGGACCGCGGCGCGCGGCTGGCCGTTGACGACGGCGAGCTCGACCCGCGAGATGCCGCGACCGAGCTCGCGCAGCACCGCGAACAGCTCGAGGTGGTGCTCCGGTCGTTGGAGCCCGCCGTCGCGGATCTCGAGCCGGAGGCGATGCGGTGCGCCGCGCTCGAGCGCCACGGCGATCCGCGCGCCATCGCCACGCGCGAGCCG
>JAYVXL010000144.1:0-8039 GCA_043785185.1 Myxococcales bacterium | reverse complement strand
AAGCGAAAAGCGCCTTTTCGAAACGCCGGCGATGTGTCAAAAAGCCGAAGTGGCGATGCGTGAGTCGATGAACCGAGGCGGGCCCGCGACGACAGGTCTCGGCGCGGGCATCGAGCGCGGCTTCTGGTCGATGCCCACCAAGCCGGCGAAGTCGTCTGCCACGTGCCGCATGTTCGAGAGCGATCTCATCGAGCGCTTCTCGCGCATCCACCCCATCACCCCGTTCGTCGCGTGGGTGCCCGCCGCGCTCTTCGTCATCTACCGCAGCGCCGCGCGCCACGATCTACCGTACGTCGGCGTCGCCGGCATGGTGCTCCTCGGGGTCCTGGCGTGGACGCTCGCCGAGTACGTCCTCCACCGCTACGTCTTCCACTGGCGCGGCACCACACCGGCGGGCCGCCGCATCCACTTCCTCTTGCACGGCGTCCACCACGACTTCCCGAACGACGGCGAACGCCTGGTCATGCCGCTCGGCTTCAGCATCCCGCTCTCGGTGGTCTTCTATTCGCTCTTCTACGCCGCGCTCGGCGGAGTGCGCCTCTCCGAGCCGTTCTTCGCGGGCTTCGTGCTCGGCTACCTCGCCTACGACGGCACGCACTACGCCGTTCACCACTTCAAGACCCGCACGCGCCTCGGCAAGTGGGTGAAGCGGCACCACATGCTGCACCACCACATGGACCACCACGGCGGCTTCGGCGTCTCGTCGCCACTCTGGGACGTCGTGTTCCGAACGATGCCGCGGGTCAAGGCGCCCAGGACGCCGACCAAGGCCGCTCCGGGGACCGCGAAGTCCGCGTGACTCGGAGTAGACGCTGAGCTGCGTCTGCTTCTACTTCTGCTTCTGCTTCTACTTCGCCTTCGCGATCGCGGCCTGCAGCACCGGCATCGGGATTCGGGCGACGGTGAGCTGCGACGTCTGACCGTCGAGCGCCGCGCCTGCGCGCGCGCCCAACGCGAACGCTCCCAACACGCCAACGAGCGCGACCGCACTGACCGCAACCGAGCGACGGATCTTGGTGCTGTGCATCGAGGACCTCCGGGCTGACATGGGGTGTGATCTTCGTGTCACTGCAATCCTAACAATTGCAGAGTAACTCCCGCGCGAGGAAGGAAAAGGCCCAAAGCCCCATGAGCCTCCGTTTTGTCGCACCTTGTGAAACATATTGAAAGTACACATATATTTTTCCGTCCGCCCATGATCGCGGTGGCAACATGTATGCAAAAGTTGCAGCTCCTCCGCTTCGCCCCGGCGACCCGCCGGGGGGTGGTAGCCTTCGGGCATGGGCGGGCTCCAGAAAGACGTGTTCGTGGCGTTGGCGGCTGTGGGGTGGGCGGACGGGACGCTCGACGCGGAGGAGGCCGACGCCATCGTCCGCGCCGCCGTGGACGAGGGGCTCGACCTGGCCGAGATCGCGGAGATCGAGGCGGCGACGCGCGAGAAGGTCGATCTCGGCGTCCTCCACCGCGGCAGGATGACCAAAGAGGAACGCCTCTTCGTCTACGCCGTCGCGTGCTGGATCGCGCGCCTCGATCAGAAGGTCACCGACGGCGAGGCCGAAGCGCTCGGCAAGTTGGCCGAACTGCTCGGCCTGCCCGAGCGACCGCGCGCCTTCGTCGAAGGCGTCGCGCGGGAGGTGGCGGAGCTGCCCGACGGGGATCGCCCGGCGCGCTACGATCTCGGCAAGGTGCGGCGGCTCATCGGCGAACGCCTCGAGGGCGCAAAGCAAGTCGAGTAGGCTGACGTCTTGCGGGGTGCTGATAGACTTCGGCGCGACCCGAGCGCCCCGTTTGACCGAAGCGTCAAACGACGATAGCGACTGACCTGCGACACTTCGAAACGAGCTGAGAGAGAGGCATGTCCCAAGGGGATAAACCGCCGGAGTCGCGGAAGTCGATTCCGCCCAGCGAAATCGGTTCGCTCCTGGCGAATCGATACGAAGTCGTGCGCGAGCTCGGGCGCGGCGGCATGGGGGTCGTCTACCTCTGCAAGGACATCGTCACCGGCGAGCGCGTCGCGCTCAAGCGGCTGCGCACGCCCGAAGAGGGCAAGGGCTCGCAGCGGGCGGAGGAGAGCTGGTGGTTCCATCAAGAGGCGCGCGCCGTGGCGTCGCTGGACCACCCGGCGATCGTGCGCGCGCGGGATTTCGGCTCTCTCGCCGACGGGACGCCGTACCTCGTCATGGACGCGCTGCCCGGCCGCAGCGTCCACGAGTGGATGCACACGACGACGATCCCGTGGTCGGTCGTCTGGGCGATGGTCGATCAGGTCCTCGCTGGCCTCGCGCACGCGCACGCGCGCGGCATCATCCACGGCGATCTGAAGCCGTCGAACGTGATGCTCGATCTCGCGTCGACCGGCCGCGGACCGCGCGCGTACGTGCTCGATCTGGGGTTGGCGTGGCTGCGCCAACCGCGGCACGACCCGCGCCTCGACGGCTCGCCCGAGCCCGAGCTCGCGACGCACTCGGGCGCCGGCACCGTCGGCTGGGTCGCGCCGGAACAGATCCGAAAGGCGGCGCCGCACGTCGGCCCGCCGACGGACATGTACGCGCTGGGCTGCATCATGTACCGCGTGCTCACCGGCAAGGAGGTCTTCGAGGGAAACGCGCAGGACGTGCTCCGCGCGCACAAGCGGACGCCGGTTCCCGCGCTGAAGCTCGCCGACGGCGTGCCGCCGGGCGTCAGTCCGTACGTGCAAAAGCTCCTCGCGAAGAAGCCGTGGCAGCGCTTCGAGCTGGCGGCCGACGCGCGCGCCGCGTGGGCGCAGCTGCGGCCGACGCACGCGCCGACGCTCGAGGAGACGATGGCGGCGCTCCCCGCGCCGGCGCCCGGCGTGCCGATGCCGGCGTCGTCGAGCCCGGCGATGGGCCGCGCGGTGGCGCAAGCGCGCTCGCTCGCGCCCGGCCTCTTGTCGATGCGCCCGTCGCCGACGATCGCCCGCGACCCGGAGCGCCGCGAGCTCCTCCAGATGGTCGAGCAGCTCGCGACCGGCGTAGGGCCCATGCAGCGGATGGTCGCCGTCCTCGGAGAGGCGGGCGTCGGCAAGAGCCACATGGCGCAGTGGCTGTGCGAGCAGGTCCACGAGACGGGCCGCATGTGGCCGCTGCGGGCGCGCTACGGCCGCATCGCGACGCCGCTCGACGGCGTGACGGGCGCGGTGAACAACTTCTTCGGCCTCCAGGGCGCCGACAAGGCGCTCGTCGAGCAGACGTTCCTCAATCGCTGGGAGGTCGCCAAGGACGACGAGGACGGCCTCACCTGGGTCGCCGCGATCGCCGAGTGGCTGCGGCCCACGCCGCCGGGCACCGTCGCGCCGCTCGGGCCGACGGGCAAGCGCTTCGTCCTCGACACCGCCGAGCTGCGTCAGGTCGTCGTCCGCAAGATCCTCGAGCGGATCGCGCACGATCGCCCCGTCCTCATCTGGTTCGACGATCTGCACCTCGCGAGCCCCAACACGTTCGAGATGCTCGCGAGCCTGCGACGCGACGCGCCGCGCCTGCGCATCATGATGCTGGCCACGGCGCGCAGCGAGGCGCTCGAGACGGACCTGGACGCCGCGCTCCGCATGGAGTCGACGCGCGCGGACTGGAACGGCCGGGTCATCGAGATGAAGCCGCTCTCGAGCGAGGAGACCGAGGCGCTCCTGCGCGCGACGCTCCCGCTCCACGACGACGCCGTCGTCGGCGCGACGGCGCAGTCGCGCGGCAACCCGCTCTTCGCGCTGCAGCTGCTCCACGCGTGGGCGGGCGGCGGCTACCTCACGCTCGACAAGGGGCGCTATCGGGTCCCCGACGAGGCGCTCCAGGGGCGCGCGATCACGACGAGCGAGCTGTGGGACGAGCGCCTGCGCGCCGTCCCGACGGACTTGCGCCTCGCGGCGTACGCGGCGGCCGCGCTCGGCGAGGACATTCGCGGCGTCGTCCTCAAGGCGCTTTGCACCGCGCTCGGGATGGACTCGCGCGACGCGATGGTGGCGCTCACGCGGGCTCAGATCCTCCTCGCGAGTGGGAACGACCAGTTCCGCTGGGCGCACGCGCTGCTCCAGGAGCACCTGCTCGCGCGCGTTCACGAGCGCAGCGACGCGCCCGCCATCTTCCGCCTCGCCGCCAACGCGCTCGCCAAGCACCCGGCCGTCGGCTCGCGCCGCATCATGAAGCACCGGGTCACCAACCTCCTCAAAGCGGGGGACGACGACCTCGCCGCGCAGCTCATGTTCCGGCACATCGACGGCGCGTGGCGCCGCGGGCGCGACACGGCGGCGACGCTGCGCGATCTCGAGCTGCTCGAGGGGCACGTCTCCGGGGCGGCGGGCGCGGAGTACGCGTACTGGCGCGCCGAGGCGATGCGGCACACCGGGCGCCTCGAAGAGGCGCGCGAGCACGCGGCGACGGCGCGCAAGGCGTTCGAGCTGAGCGGCGACCGCACGCGCGAGGCGCAGGCGCTGCGGCTCTGCGGCCACCTGATGAGCGACATCGGTCAGCCCGCGCAAGGGCGCGTGCTCGTCGAGAAGGCGCTCGGCCGCTTCGAGGAGATCGGCGACGAGGCGGGGCGCGCGCAGACGCTCGTGGTGCTCGGCGAGATCGACTACCTGCTCGGCGAGCACTCGCGCGCGCGCCAAGTCCTCGCCGACGCGCGCGCCAAGTGCACCATCGTCGGCGACGCGCTCGGCCGCGCGCAGACGCAGATCCTTCTCGCGATGATCGAGACGGCGGTGGGCGGCTACCAGCGGGCGCGCAGCCTGCTCATGGAGGGGCGCGCGGAGTTCGACGGCATCGGCTACCGGCTCGGCATCGCGCAGTGCGACGTCGTGCTCGGCCACGCCGACCACCGCGCCGGCGAGATGGACGCGGCGCGCCAGCGGGCGCTGTCGGCGCGCGCGGCGTTCCGCGAGCTCGTGAACCCGCGCGGCGAGGCGGCGTGCGAGCGCCTCCTCGCCATGATCGCGCTCGACACCGGCGACTACGCCGCCGGCGAGGCGCACGCGCAGGTCGCGCGCAAGCTCTACGAGCGCCTGCAGGACCCGTGGGGCGATGTCGAGGCACGCCTGCTCGTCGCCCAGGTCGCCCTCGCCAGGGACGACGACGGCGCGCGCGAGATCCTGGCCGAGTGCGAGCGCATCCAGCTCGACGAAGCCGAGCCGCGACAGCACCGCCACCTCACGCTGGCTTGGCTCGCGCAGAAGGACTCGCGCTGGGGCGACGCCGCGAACGAAGTCGAGAAGGCCCGCGTCGCGTTCGGCGACCGCGCGCGCTGCGGCGATCACACGCCGCAGCTGCTCCACCGCTTCGCGCGGATGGTGTGGCTCGGCCCCGCGCTGCCGAAGATCGACGCCTGGCTTCAGGTCATCGATGGGGCAAACCCGGACTCCCCCATCTCTTCGCAGTGGCCGCTCAGCAAAAGGTGAGGTAAGTCGTCGGCCCCATGACTACCCCGCAGGATTCGCCGAGGCGCAAGAAGCAGAAGATTCGTCGCTCGAGCCAGCTCGCCAAGTGGCGCGAGAAGCAGGCCGCTGCCGGCGCGACGGCCGCGCACGCGCCCAAGAAGGCCGCGACCGAGAAGAAGACCGCGCCCAAGAAGGCCGCGACCGAGAAGAAGACCGCGAAGTCCTGACGGACGCGGCTCGGCCGATCGCGCCGTCGCGCTATCCGGAGGCCTTGACGTCGACCATCGCGCGGCTGACCTCGTCGAGCGACTCGTTCGTGCTCTCGACGTTCTTGAGCGCGGCGTCGTCGAGGCCGAGCTCGGCGGCGCGCACGGTGTCGACGGCCGTGTAGGCCCGCGAGAGCGCCGTCACGTGGTCTCCGATCTTGGCGTCGACCATCTTGACGACGGCCTCGGCCGGGGAGGGACCGCCCGCGACGCGAACGGCGCGGGTGCGCTCGAGGCGGACGCGCGCCTCGGCGAGGCGAAGGAGCGCGAGCCACGTCTTCTGCACGTGCGTCTCGCTGTCCTTGTCGAGCGGCAGGTCGCGGACGTTACGGCGCAGCTCGGCGCCGTCCTTGAGCGTGGTCTTCGCGGGCTCCGGCAAGAGGCCCGCGACGCCGTCGAGCGCGTGGGCGAGCGGGTCGTCCGCGTCGACGAGGAGCGGCAGGGCGACGAGGACGCCCGCGACCACGACGGCCACGACGCGCACCGCGAGCGGCGCGTAGAGGTACGCCGACGAGAGGCTCGCGGCGAGCGCGCCGCCGGTGAGCGCCGCGCCGATGTGAAGGACGCGGAGCGGCGCGGTGCGAACGCGCACGGTGCGCTCGGCGAAGGCGAGGCCCACGAGCGCAGCGCCGCCGACGGCCGGCGACACGCTGCCGAGGACGGCGGCCGCGAACGCGCCGAGCGCGCCGCCCGCGAGGGCGAGCGAGCCGAGCCCGCCGCTCGCGGCGATGGCGAGGAGCAGGCCCAGGGCGAGGAGGGCGAGCGAGCCGCCCACGTGCCCGAAGTAACCGATGTACGGCGAAGCGCCGAAGACGCACGCCGCCGCGACGAGGACCGAGAGCTTGCGGATCATGGGGGGCTCCTCAGAAGACCGAGCGGCCGAGGTTGTTGTTGTCGGTGGCGACGGCCGATTTGGCCGCGACGTTCCCCGCCGCGGTGCCGGGCTGCGCCATCGCCGGCCGGCGCGCCTTGTACTCGCTGGACTGCTTCAGGATCGACGGCGCCATGTCCATGGGCGCCACCGCGACCGCTTTGTCGAGCTCCTTTTCGCTGCGATCCATGAGCTGCGCCGCGCGCACGGCGTCGCCCTTGGCGTACCAGTCGGCGGCCTCGAGCTGCAGCTGCGACGCTTGCACGCTCGTCGCGCTCGCGAGCACGCGGCCGTCGCGCGCCGCGTTCACTTGCCAGAGCTCGTTCACGGCGGCGAGCGCGAGGCCTCCGAAGTCGGCCCGCACCGGCGCGCCGCCTACGCGCGTCCACGACACGGCACCGCCGAGGCGCTCGACCTCGGCGGACGCGAGCGACGCGTCCAGCTCGACGATCGCGCGCCGCTCGTCGCCCGCGAACATCGCGCCGAGGCGCAGCGTGACCCTGTTCGCCCCCGCCTCGACGACGTCCGCGCCCGTCGCACGAACGAAGCGGACGCCCGGCGGCAGATCGAGGCGCACCGTGGCGTTCTCGAGCGTCGTGGTCGCCGTCTCGACGAGCTCGCGCTGCAGGAACGTCGCGAGCGTCGACGCGTCCCTCACGAACGCGAAGTTGCCGTGGCCCGAGCGGGCGAGGCCGCCCATGTACCCCTCGTCGAAGTCGAGGCCGATTCCCATCGAGGAGACGGTGATGCCGCGCTCCGAGCCGCCCCGCGCGAGGTTCTCGGCGTCGCTCCGCGTCGAGTCGAGTCCGTCGCTGGCGAGCACGACACGACGGACGCGGGCGCGCGACGCGCCGTCGAGCTGCGTGAGCGCCGCGGCGAGGCCGCGCGGGATCGCCGTGCCGCCGCCCGCGCGGATTTCGCGGATGCGCGAGACGAGGCTCTCGCGCACGGAGCCGACGCGCGCGAGCGGCTGCATGACCTCGGCGTTGTCCGAGTAGCGAATGAACGCGACCTCGTCGTCGTCGCGCATGTCCTGAATGAGGCGGATGACGGCGTCCTTCGCGTCCTGGATCTTCTCGCCCTCCATCGACCCCGACGTGTCGAGGACGACGGCGAGCGACAGCGGCGCGCGCGCGACGTCCTGGCCCGGGTCGGCGACGAGGCGGACCTCGGCGAACACCTGCGTCGGCGTGCCGGCGAGGACGCTCGTGTGGCTGAGCGACACCTGGCCGCGGCCGCCGGCGCCGGAGAACTGCGCGAAGTTGACCCCCTGGCCGAGCCCGACGTGCGGGGCCTGGATGCCGGGCGGCAGCGGCCTCAGCGGCGAGGCGCCGCCGATGGGCGCGCGGAAGAGGATGAGACCGCCGGCCGCGAGGACGACGGCGCTCGCGGCGAGGCCGCGGCGAATGCGGGGCGTACCGAGCCAGGTGACGATCGACATGGAGCTCTCCTGTGCGCGGCGGGAGGGCGGGGTGGTGCCCGTCCCGGCGCGCGAACTTGGCGGGCAAAAGCGCCGCGT
>JAYVXL010000143.1:0-2418 GCA_043785185.1 Myxococcales bacterium | reverse complement strand
GGAAGCTGGGCCCGTACGCCCCCGCGTAGCCGAAGCCGGCGAACGCCCAGACACGCCACGGATCGAGCGGCATCGGCGACGCCACCTTCGCGCGCACGCCGAACGAGGTGATTTGCAGCGACGTGATGTCGCCCGGCTGCGGCGAGATGTCGTGGCCCACGTAGGCGCCGATGCGCACGAGCGGCAGGAGCGCGACGTGCCCGTGCAGCTCCACGGCGGGCCCGAGCCCGGCGTCGCCGCGCGCGCCGGCGGCCTTTTTTCCGAGGAAGCGCTTCATGACGCCCGCCTCGGCCGTCGCGTCCCAGTGCAGCTGCGCGCGCGCCGGCGTGGCGGCCGTCACCACCGCGAGGGCGGCGGGCAAGAGCACGAGGAGAGCGCGCGCCACGGTGGCGCCGAAGGTAGCACGCGACGCCGGGGTCACGGAAAGCAGCGGTCCGGGCGGTTTGCCGGGAGGGCGTCGCACGACGCGACGCAGCCGGGCGGGTCGCAGATCGGGCAGTCGGTGTAGTCACCGAAGCAGCGGTCGGGGCACGCGCTCTGGCTCTCCGGGAC
Source organism: Myxococcales bacterium (assembly GCA_043785185.1). GTDB lineage: Bacteria > Myxococcota_A > Polyangia > Polyangiales > Polyangiaceae > JANYHK01. Next base: position 1,866 of record JAYVXL010000143.1, on the reverse strand, counting down.
GCCGACGCAGAGACCGGACTGGCACGTCGAGCGCCCGAAGACGAAGACGCCGCCGCACGTCTTGCCGCACGGCGCGCCGTCCTTCGCGGTCTTGGGCGGCGTGCAGGCGCCGGCGCCGTCGCAGAACGAGACGGAGCACGCGCTGCCCCCGTCGCACGCCTTTTGTGGATCGGTCGTCGCCGGCACGGGGATGCAGCAGCCGAGCAGGCACTGCCAGCACGGAGCGACGGTCCCGGGCGCCACGCAGTCGGCGACGCTGGCGCAGGACACAGCGCTGATGCACGTCGTGCCGGCCTCGAAGAGCGCGCCCGGCCCCGCGTCTTTGCCCGCGTCCGCCCCGCCGCGGCCGCCCGTGGTGCCGCAGCCGAGCGCGCCGCCGCCCCAGGAAGCCGCCAAGGCCGCCGCCGCGAGCGCCGCAACGGCAACTACGCGCCTTGGCGGCGCTCGCGGCGGCGGAGCTGCGCGCATCTCAAGTTCGTACCCGCGGCCCCACAAAACGCAAGCGGCCGGCCCCCGCGAAGGGACCAGCCACGTGCATTGGAAAACGTTCGTGCAGGACGATTACTCGTCGTGCATGACCGCCTTCTTGCAGGTCTTCTGACCAGCGGCCTGCGCCGGCGGGCAGTAGTAGACATCGCTGGCCGTCATGAAGATGAGGATGTAGCTCGTCTTCGCGTACCAGACGTCGTCGGTCGACGCGCTCGTGTTCGTTTCGTTGCCGCTGACAATCGTGCCGCAGCCGGTCAGCGAGGCGAGGGTGAGGAGAGCAAGAATGGTCTTCTTCATTTTCGTGCTCCGTTCACTTCTCGAGGACGCGCCAGCACTGGGGAGTGCCGCCGGTCGCATCACAATTCCAGATGTTCACATCCGAGCCGCCAAAGAGCACCTGGATGACGCTCCGCTTGTGCTCCGCGACGTACGCGTGGCCCGCGTTGCTGTGCGTGTAACCGCCAAAGGACTGGCATCCGCCGAGCGAAGCGCCCAGCAGGACCAGTGCAACAAGTCCAACCCTCATTTCAGCCTCCAAGAGTTCGCTCGCCGACATGGCGAGCGCCCGACCCGAAAAGAGCCGGAACTTTTTTTACTGCGATTTCGCCGGGAGCCTCAGGGACTTCCGCGCGCTCAGGAGCGGTACTGCGTACTGCGTGCTACTGCGCGGCGGTTTGAAAACTTCCTCGAGGTTTTCCGTGACGAGCCGTCGTTCTCTACGGGTTTTCGCGGGGAAAAACGTATCGAACGACTGCGGAGCGCATCTTTACACGAACAACGCTGGAAAAGTAAACCCACTGCCGAGCCTTGGGCGCATTGTTTCGCTCGCGGCCGCCTCCGGGCGGGAAACGGAAGGGACGAGAATCGCGCTCGGGGATTCTAGTTGAGGCTGCTGCGCTTCTTGGAAAGGCGCACGAGCGCCGCGCGGGTGGCCGGCGCGTCGTCCGCGCCGGGCTCGAGCTCGAGGGCGCGCGAGAGGTCCGCCCGCGCGACCTCGTGGGCGCCGAGCTTGGTGGCGAGCATCGCGCGGCCCTTGAGCGCGGCGGCGGACGCCGGCGTCAAGGAGACGATGCGATCGAGCATGAGCATCGCGCGCGCGTCGTCGCCGCGCGAGGCGTGGATGGACTTGAGGTTGACGAGCATGCGCACGAGGATCGCGCGGGCCGTCGCCGGCGCGGTGTGCTCGGGGCGGAGGACGGCCTCGGCCTCGCCGGGGATTCGCCGCAGCATGCGCAGCAGGTCGTCCTCGGTGAGCGCGCGCCCGCCGCGGAACGGATCGACGAGGATCGCGCCCGGCGCCTCGCCGGCGCGGGTGTTGCGCTCGATGCGGACGAGGAAATGGCCCGGGAAGCAGACGCCGCTCGTCTCGATGTCGGC
>JAYVXL010000142.1:0-23459 GCA_043785185.1 Myxococcales bacterium | reverse complement strand
CCGGTGACGCGCGGCGCGCCGGCGTCGTGATGGTGCCGCAGGAGCGGACGCTGTGCGCCCATCTCGACGTCGTGGAGAACATCGTGCTCGGGATCGAGCCGGCGCGGTTTGGGATCCTCCGCGAGGCCGAGGCGCTGGCGCTCGCGAGGCGTTCCCTGTCGGTCGTCGCCGGCGAAGGCCGGATCCCGCTCGATGCCCGTGTTTCCGCATTGAGCGTCGCCGACCAGCAGCTCGTCGAGATCGCGCGTGCGCTCGCGCAGGGCGGCACGAGCGCGCGCGTGCTCATCCTCGACGAGCCCACCGCCGTCCTCACGCACGGCGAGGCCGAGGCGCTCTACAAGACGCTCCGCAAGCTCGCCGCCGGCGGGCGCGCGATCGCGGTCGTGACCCACAAGCTCGGCGAGGTCGTCGACTTCGCCGACGAGGTCACCGTCCTGCGCCGAGGCAAGGTCATGATGGCGTCGCGCGAGCTGCGCAAAGGCGGCGCGGGTCGCGACGACGAGATCCGCGAAATCACCGAGGCCATCATGGGCGGCGGCGTGCAAGAGCTCGTGCGCCGCGAGTCTCGGCAGACGGGCGGCACGGCGATCGTGATGAGCGACGTGCACTCGGGCGCCCAGCTGCGCGGCCTGTCGTTCGAGGTGAAGGCGGGGGAAATCGTCGGCATCGCGGGGGTCGAGGGCAACGGTCAGCGGGAGCTCGTGAGCGTGCTCTCGGGACTCGTGGCGCCGGACCACGGGCGCGTCGCGGTGGTCGAGCGCGCGATGCTCGGCAAGCGGCGCATCCCGGCGGTGGCGGTCGTGCACGAGGACCGGCAGCGAGAGGGGCTCGTGCTCGACGCCGACGTGCGCGACAACGCGCTCCTCGGCGAGCACTGGCACTACTCCAAGTGGGGCGTCCTCGCGCTCCCGGCGATGACGCGCGACGCGCGCGAGCGCCTGGACCGCGCGAAGGCGCCGTTCGGCCTCGACACCATCGCTCGCACGCTGAGCGGCGGTAACCAGCAGAAAATCGTGATCGCGCGCGCCATCGCCAAGGTCGCGATGGGCGCGTCGGCGCTCGTCCTCGCCCACCCGACGCGCGGCGTCGACCTCGGCGCCAGCCTCGCCATTCACCAGGAGATCCTCGCCGCCGCGGCCAAGCAGGTCGCGGTCATCGTCCTCAGCTCCGACCTCGCCGAGCTGCGCGCGGTCAGCGACCGCATCCTCGTCTTGGCGCGCGGGCGCATCGTGCTCGAGTGTGATCCGTTCGCGTCCGACCAGCAGATCGGCCGCGCCATGCTCTCGGCGGAGGGCGCGTGAACGGCGAGCGAAAGACGGCGCTCCTGTCGACGGTGGCGGGCCTCGCCGCCGCGTGGATCGCGTTCGATCTTCTGGTCTTCGCCTATGGCGAGTCACCGCGGAGACTGCTCGCGCTCGTCTTCGAGGGGACGTGGGGCTCGCCGTACGGCGCGGGACAGGTGCTCTTCAAGGCGACGCCGCTGCTGTTCACCGGCGTCGCCGTCGACCTCGCGATGCGCGCCGGCCTCTTCAACATCGGCGCCGAGGGGCAGCTCGCGATCGGGAGCCTCGCGGCGGGCATCGTCGGCGCGATGGTGCCGCCGTGGATGCCGGCGCCGCTCGCGATCGTCGTCGTCCTCGGCGCGGCCGCGCTCGCCGGCGGCGCGTGGGCGCTGGTTCCGGCGATCCTCCGCGCGCGCTTCCGTGCGCACGAGGTCATCTCGACGATCATGATGAACCGCATCGCCGAGGCGACGGTGGGGCTCGTCCTCGGCCTCGGCTTCGCGCTAAAGGGCACCGTCCGGACGCTGGACATCGCGCCCGCGGCCCACCTGCCGCGCCTCGAGCGCTTCTTCCCGGCGCTCCGTGGCAGCGCGGTCAGCGTCTCGCTCGCGTTCGCCGTGGCCCTCGCGCTCTTCGTCGGCTGGTCCTACCGCCGTACGCGCTTCGGCCGCGAGGTGTCGCTCGTCGGAATGAACCCGGTCGCGTGCGCCGCCGAGCGCATCGCCGTCCGCTCGCGCGTCGCGCAGGCGATGATCCTCTCCGGCGCGCTCGCGGGCCTCGCGTCGTCGGCGACGGTGCTCGGCTACAAGGGCTACTTCGAGCAGGGGCTCGGCGCGGGCGCCGGCTTCGGTGGGCTCGCCGTCGCGCTGATTGGCCGGGGCAGCGGCGTCGGGCTCGTCCTCGCGGCGCTCCTGTTCGGCACGCTGCAGCAGGGCGGTTTGGCCATCAACGCGTACGTGCCGATGGAGCTGATGGACGTCATCCAAGGCGTCGTCATCATGGCGGTGGCGCTGGCCGACGCGCGCGTCCGCGACGCGATCGCGCGCTCGGCGAAGGGGGCGTTCGGATGAGCCTCGCGAGGACGATCCTCTCGGTCACGATGCTCGCGCAGACGGTGCGGATGGCGGTCCCTTACGCGTGCGCGGCGCTCGGGGGCGTGTGGAGCGAGCGCAGCGGCGTCGTGAACATCGCCCTCGAGGGGACCCTGCTCGTGAGCGGCCTGGCCGCGATCGTCCTTCAGGTGGCCACCGGCAGCGCCACGGTCGGCGCGGTCGCCGCGATCGCCACGGGCGGCCTCTTCGCGCTGGCGCACGGCCTCATCGTCGCGCGCGAGCGCGTCGACGCGATCGTCAGCGGCATCGCGCTCAACCTCGTCGCCGCGGGCGGCACGCGCTTCGTCCTGCGCGCTTTGTACGACTCGAGCTCGAACTCGCCGGCCGTCGCCGGCTTCGGCGTGCGCCTCGGCGCGGGCGCGTCGCCCGAGGTCGCGCTGCTCGTGCGGACGCTCGCCGATCCGCTCACGCTCCTCACGATCGTCCTCGCCGGCGCGACGGCGTTCGCGCTCTACCGGACGCCGTTCGGCCTGCGCGCCCGCGCCAGCGGAGAAGACCCGCAGGCCGCCGCGAGCGCGGGCGTGCCGGTCGTCAAGGTGCGCGTGCTCGCGGTGGCGATCGGCGGCATGGTGTGCGGCGTCGGCGGCGCGGCGCTCGCGTTCGACCAGCACCAGTTCCAGTCGGGCATGAGCGGCGGCCGCGGCTTCATCGCGCTGGCGGCGGTCATCCTGTCGGGTTGGCGGCCGCTGCGCGCCGTGCTCGCGTGCACCGTGTTCGCCGCGCTCGACGCGCTGCAGATCGTCCTTCAGGACCAATCGCGCCTCCCGCGCGAGGTCATCGAGATGTTCCCGTACGCGGCGACGCTCGCCTCGCTCGTCGTCATCGGCCTCACCCGCGGCGCCGGACGGCCGCCGGCCGGGCTCGGCAAGCACACCGAGAGCGCCTGACGCGGCGGCGACCGCGCGGCGAGGCTGGCGAGGCTGGCGAGGCTGGCGAGGCGAGACTACGCGATCACGCGGCCGCCGCGCAGCACCCGGTGCGTCTTGGGGACACCCCACGGCTGCACGATCGCGAGCTCGTGCGGTAGATCCCAGACCACCAGATCCGCGAGCGCGCCCACGGTGAGCACTCCGCCGGGCACGTCGAGCGAGCGCGCGGCGTGGACGGTGGCGCCGCGCAGCGCCTCGTCGGGCGTAAGGCCGTACTGGCGCACCGCGAACGCGAGGGCGAGCGGCAGGCTCTCGGTCGGCGCGGTGCCAGGGTTCGCGTCGCTCGCGACGACGAGCGGCACGCCGGCGTCGCGGAGGCGCGCGACGGGCGGCGGGGCTTGCCCGAGCGTGAAGCTCGCGGTCGGCAGGAGCACGGCGTGGGTGCCGGCCGCGACGAGGCGCGCGATGCCTTCGTCCGATACGTGCTCGAGGTGGTCGGCCGAGCGCGCGCCGACGTCCGCCGCGAGCTCCGCGCCGCCGACGTCCGCGAACTGCCCGACGTGCAAGCGCACGCCGAGCCCGGCGGCCCTCGCCGCCGTCGCGACCTCTCGCGCCTCGTCCGTCGTGAACGCGTTCGCGTCGACGTACGCGTCGACGAACCGCGCGAGCCCCTGCGCCGCGATCTCGGGGACGAGCGCAGCCGCGTGCGCGACGTACGCGGCGCGCGTCGCTGGCGTGGCGCGCGCGCGCTCGGGAAGCGCGTGGAGCGCGAGGAACGTCGGCACGACGCGCGGCAGGTCGTCGCGCGCGGCGGCCCGCGCGATGGCGCGGAGCTGAAGGAGCTCGAGCTCCGGCTCGAGGCCGTAGCCGCTCTTCACCTCCACGCACGTGACGCCGAGGCGTGCCATGCGGGCGAGCCGCGCCGCGAGGGCCTCGTACAGGGCGTCCTCGGTCGTCGCCGCGATCGCGCGCATCGTGGAGAGGATGCCGCCGCCCGCGGCGGCGATCGCGCGGTAGTCGCCGCCGGCCATGCGCACCCCGTACTCCGCGTGGCGCGAGCCCGCCCACGCGGCGTGCGTGTGCGCGTCGACGAGGCCGGGCGTGATGACACGCGTCCCGAAGTCCTCGACCGGAATGCCCTCCGGCAACGAGGCGCGCGGGCCCATCCACGCGATCCGGCCGCTGTCGATCACGACGGCGCCGTCGTCCATCGCACCGGCCGGGCCGAACGTCGCGATCCGAGCGGCGGCGAGCGCCCGCGCGGAGGTCACGCGGGCTCCGGCAAGAGACGCCGCGCGAGCTCCCGCGCAACGTCGCCGGACGCGGCGAGCGCGCGCGCGAGCCGCTCGGCGCTCGTGGCGCTTGGCGGCACGCGCAGGCGCATTCGCAAGCCGCGCGCCGCCGCCTCACGGCACCGCGCGCGGAAGTCCGGGCTCTTCGTCGCGCGCGCGACGAGCGCGGCGTGCGCGCGGTCTTGCAGCGGCTCGGATTCGCACACGAGCAAGAGGTCGCAGCCGGCCGAGACGGCGCGGGTGGCCGCGTCCTCGACCGGCAGCTGGATCGCCTTCATCTCGAGGTCGTCGGAGACGAGCACGCCCTCGAAGCCGATCGCGCCGCGCAGACCCGTCGCGATCGAGGGCGAGAGCGTCGCCGGCGCGGCGGCGTCGAGGGCGGGATAGACGACGTGCGCCGTCATCAGCGCCGCGATCTTGGCCCGCGCCGCGGCGCGGAACGGCGGGAGCTCGATCTCCTCGAGCCGCGCGCGCGCGTGCTCGACGCGCGGCAGCTCCAGGTGCGAGTCCGTCGTCGTGTCGCCGTGGCCGGGGAAGTGCTTGCCGCACGCGAGGACCCCGCCTTTTTCGAGCCCGCGCGCCCACGCGAGGCCGACGTCGGCGACGCGCGCAGGCTCGACGCCGAACGCGCGATCGCCGATGACGGGGTTTTCGGCGCGCGAGTGGACGTCGAGGACCGGCGCGAAGTTCATCGTGAAGCCGAGCGCCGCGAGCTCCGCGCCCTGTCGCTCGGCCAGGCGCTCGGCGAGGCCGAGGTCGCCGAGCGCGCCGATGCGCGCCATCGGCGGCAGCTGCAAGAGCGGCGCGCCGAAGCGCGCGACGCGGCCGCCCTCCTGGTCGACGGCGATGAGCGGCGGCAGACCGGCGGGCGCCGCCGCGGCGATCGCCGCCGTCAGCGCGCGCACGTCGGCGAGATCGGCCGACAGGTTGCGCTTGAAGAGGATCGCGCCGCCGCGATGCCCCCTCGCGAGCGCGGCCGCGAACGTCGGCGAGAGGCTCGTTCCGACGAAGCCGCCCACGATGAGCTGTCCGCAGAGGACGTCGAGCGGCAGCGCGTCCACCGTGATCCTGAGCGCATCCATCCGCCTTTTCTACCACGACGTGCTACCCCTTTCTCGCATGCGATTCGTCCTCCTCACCGCCGCCCTCGTCGCCGCATGCGGTCCGGGCCGCGTCGAGGGCCGCCCCCTGGATGCGCCGGATCGGCCCGCCGCCGCGACGCCCGAGCGGCCCGCCGCCGCGACGCCGGCGCGCGCCGGCGATGGGTTCCTGGGCGCGCGGCGCAAGCTCAGCGTCGACGAGGCGCGTCGCTACATGGTGGAGCTCGTCAACCGCGACCGCGCGTCGGTCGGCCTCGGCGCCGTGGAGCTCGACGTCGGCCCGCCGACGGCCGCGGGCCAGGCCCACGCCGAGGACATGGCGAGCCACGGCTACCTCGGCCACTGGGGCACCGACGGCTCGGTGCCCGAGCAGCGCCTCACCGAGTCCGGCGGCGTCGACATGGTCCTCGAGAACGCGCTCTGCTTCGTGGACGAGCGCCCGCGCGCGCTCGACCCGTCGCCGCTCATCGACGCCGGCGAGGTCGAGCGTGCCGAGTCGATGTTCTGGAACGAGGCCCCACCGAACGACGGCCACCGCAAGAACATCATGAAGCCGGGCCACCGCAAGGTCGGCGTCGGCGTCGCGCAGCCGGTCGCGACGACGACGGAGCTGCCCGTGCCGTGCTTCTCGCAGGAGTTCACCGATCCGTGGGGCACCTACGCGCCGGTGCCGCGCGCGGCGAAGGTCGGCCAGACGCTGCACGTCGAAGGCACGATCGCCGCGCCGGCCACGGTCGGTGGCGTCGGCCTCGCGCGCGCGCCTTCGCCGCGCCCGCTCACGGTCGCCGACGCGAACAAGCGACGCTCGTACCCGGTGCCCGCGCCGTTCCAGATGTACTGGCCCGCGGGCTTCAAGACGCCGATCCCCGTCGCCGTCCGCGGCGGCACGTTCTCGATCGACGTGCCGCTCAGCGACAAAGGGGAGCCCGGCCTCTACGAGGTCAGCGTCTGGGGCAAGCTCCCGGGCTCGGCGGATTTCGTGATGCTCGGCCTGCGGACGATCCACGTCACGAAATAGCGCGGGTCACGCGCGCCTGACTCAACGCGCGTCGACGACGTCGTTCCAGCTGCGCGGGCAGCCATCGGCGGCGCGGCCCGCGCAGCGAAACGGGCTCGTGATCGGGCCGAGCAAGAGGTACGCGTCGCGCGCGAGGAAGTTGAACTCGTCGCGCCAGCGCGCCTCGATGGTGCGCATCGTGCGCTCGATCTCGTCCTTGTCCGGTGACGCGTCGAGGACCGCGAGCTTCTGGGCGATGTTCACGCGCTGGAGGTCGTCGTCGGCGAGCGCGTACGCCCGCTCGAGCTCGCGGATGGCCGCGTCGCGCTGGCCGTAGCGGCTGAGCAGCGTCGCCGCCGAGATCGAGCGGTCCGGATCGGCGCCCAGCTCGACGGCGTGCACGATCGCGCGCGCGCCCTCTGCGCGGTAGGCGCTCAGAGCCGGTCCGTCCTTCACCCACGTGGTCGACGCGAAGGCGAGCAGCTGACCGTAGTTCAGCCACACGTCCGCGTCGTACGGCCTCTCGCGCGTCCCGCGCTCGAGCATCGCGACGGCGACGTGGAAGTCGTCGAGCGTCCCGACCGGCGGGTGGTACATGATCAGCGTCTCGGCGTATTTGTAGACGAGCGGATACTGGGGGTCGAACGCGAGGATGGCCTCCATGTATTTGTTCGCGTCGCTCCACGCGCGCTTCTCCGCCCAGTGCGTGCCGTACTCGACGATGAGCTTGGCCCACATGCCGTCGGCCGCCGCCGCGTGGTAGCCGAGCGACATGACGCGAAGCTCCGAGGGCGGCGGCAGGAGATAGACGTCGCTCCCTGCCTTCACCTCGTGGACGGCGCGCGCGAGGCGCGGCTGAAGGCGCGCGACGCCGACGAGGCTCGTCGCAAGGAGCAGCGCTACGGTGACGCCGCCGCTCTTCATTCGACCTCGTTCTCGACGTACATGCCGGGCTCGAGCGCCGGCGGCTCGCCGTCCTGGACGTGGCCGCGCACCTCGAACGTGCTGCGCACCCCGTCGCCGTCCAGGTCGGCGTGCGCGTGGGCGACGAACGTGGACCGCGACGCCCCCGGCGCCGCGTCGAACGCGAACGCGAACGCGTGCGGGACGCCTTCGGGCGCGGCGCGGAACCCGAGCGCGGTCCACGTCGGGTGGTCCCACGCGCCCGGTGGGTCGACCTCGCGCGTGCCGCGCGGCGGCGCAGACGGCGTGAGCGGCGCGCTCTTCGGCAGCGCGCTCACCGCGGGCTTTCCGGCGGCGTACGCGAGCGCGCCGTCGCCGATCTTCTGCAGGCCGAGGACGGGCTCCGCGAAGCGCGACGCGTGCAGCTCGCGCACGAAGGCCGGGATCGCGACGGCGAGGAGCGACCCGCCGATCGCGAACGCGATCGCCGCCTCGACCGCGGTGAGGCCCCGGCTCGCGACGGCCGCGCGCCTCCTCTCCGCGATGCGCTGGCGCGGCATCCTTCTCACTCCTCCGGGTCGAGCTTCTCGATTTCGACGGAGACCTTCGCCTTGAAGGTCACGGGATCCGGCGCGACGCTCAGCCGGTAGGTCGACACCTTGCCGTTGCCGTCGAGGTCCGCGTGCGCGATCGCCGTCCCGCTCGCCTGCGCGCCCGAGCCCTGCGACTCGAACGAGTAGGCGTAGAACTGCGGCTGCGGGATCGAAAAGCGCAGCTCCGCCCACGGAGAGCCGGTCCAATCGGCGATCGTCGACTGGTAGCGCTTGCCCTTGATGGCGTCGACGTCGGCGGGGACGGCCGCCTTCGAGCCCGGCGGGAAGTGGCGCATCGCGTGGGCCGCCTCCGGCGTCGTGCCGGCGGGCTGGTTGCTGTCGGACTGATCGTAGTACCGCGCCGCGGCCTCCGCGATGGCGGTGACCGAGCCGATGGCCTCGGCCGTCTTGGCGTGCCGGACGTAGCGCGCCAGCCCGTACATGCCGGCCGCGCTGAGCAGGGCCGCGAGCGCCAGAAAATTCATGGCCTCGGTCAGGGCGACCCCGCGCGCGCGGTGAAGCCGGGGCGGGCGGCGGCTCTGGGCGCGTGGCGCGCGAATCACGCGGCGAAGATAGCGCAAGGGGCGCCGAAAGTGCGAAGAGATGGCTCCCGTCCACGCGGGGCAGGTACGATCGACGTCGTTGAAAGAGGCCGCCGACGCCGCCGTCCCCAAGCCCGCGCCGGCGTCCGCCGCCGGGCTGCGCCGCCGCGCCCTCACGTTCGTGGTGGCGGTGCTCGCCCTCGGCTTCGTCGCGAACGTCGTCCCCATCCGCGACCGCTGCGACGACCCCGGCCCGCTGGGGGCCGCCACGTCGGCCAAGCCGATTCGCTCGCCCGTCTCGCGCGAGGGCGGCGGCGGGTGCGTCTTGCACGCGCCGAGCGGCGACGTGCGCCTCGGCCCGCGCGAGTGCGCGCGCCTCGAGTGCGAGCCCGGCCTCGCCTCGACCATGGCGCACACGAACGTCGGCCTCCTCGCGCTCCTCGGCCTCGTGTACGGGCTCGGCACGATCGCGTGGGCGGCGCGTTGGCATTCGCTCCTTCGCCTCGCGAACGCGCCGGTCGGCGTCCTCCACACGTGGCGCGTGACGCTCGAGGCGCAGGCGGCGGGCGTGCTGCTCCCCGGCGGCGTCGCCGGCGACGCGGTGCGCATCGCGTCCTTGACCGGCCTCGGCGTGCCCACCGCCACGGTCGTCGCGAGCGTGCTGCTCGATCGCGCGATCGGCCTCTCGACGATGGCGGGCCTCGCCGCCGCGCTCGCGTGGGCCTTCGAGCCGGGCGGGGTCGGCCCCGCGGTCGCCCTCCTCGCCGCGATCCCGGTCTCGGTCGCCGTCGGCCTCGCCGTCTTGCGCTCGGGCCCCCTTCGGCGCGCGAAGCTCCTCGAGCACCGCGCGCTCGCGGGCACCGTGAAGCCGGTCCTCGAGTACCTCGGCAACCCCGGCGCCGCCCGCGCCATCGCCCGCTCGCTCGGCTACAGCGTCGTCGTCTCCGCGGTGCAGCTCGCGTGCGTGCGCGGCCTCGTCCTCGCGCTCGGCGTCACGCCGACCGTCGAGCACTGGGTCTTTGCCGGCTCTGCCATCGCGTTCATCGCCGGCGCGATCCCGGCGTTGCCGGGCGGGTGGGGCACGAGCGACGCCGCGTTCGTCGTCTTCCTCGCGCGCGCCGGCATCGCCGCGCCCGCGGCGCTCAGCGTGAGCCTCCTCTATCGCCTCTACTGGTACGGCGCGAGCGTCGCCGGCGCGCTCCTCTTCCTCGCGCGCAGCCGGCGCCGCAAGGGGGCGCCGTCAGAGTAGCTTCTGCGCGCGGTACCACGCGACGGCCGTTCGCGCGTGCTCCTCGAACGTGCCTTCGGACGCCCACCCGAGCTCGCGCGTGATTTTTCCGAGGTCGAAGCACATGTCGCCGGCCATCGTGCGGACGCGCGTAGGGTAGAGCGGCACCGCGCGCCCGAGCCGCTCGCCGAGCGCGCCGAGCGGGTACGCGAGCGCGTACGCGAGCGGCACGGGCAGGTGCCAGCGCGGCGCGGGCGCGCCGTGGAGGATGCGCCAGAGCGTGTCCACAGTCGTCCGAAAGGGCAGGGGCGGCGCGTCGGCGACGAGGTACACCTCGCCCGGCCGTCCGCGCTCGGCCGCGAGGGCCAGCGCCGATGTCAGGTTGTCGATCCAGAGAAAGTCGATGCGGTTCGATCCGTCGCCGATGAAGACGAAGCGCTTCGTTTGGATGGCCCTGCACATCGAGAGGAAGTTGTACTTCTCGCCCGGTCCGAACACCGTCGGCGGTCGCACGAGCACGACGGGAAGGCCGCGCTCCCGGTGCAGGCGCAAGAGGTGCAAGTCCGCCTGCAGCTTGCTCTTGCCGTACGCGAGGTCGGGATCGCACGGGAAGTGCTCGTCGATCATTCCGACAGGGCGGATGCCGATCGCCGCGAGGCTCGAGATGTGGACGAACTTCTCGAGCGCGCCGCCCGTGCTCGCGGCGCCGCCCAGCGCCGCCACGAGCGCCTCGGTGCCACCCGCGTTCGTCGCGAAGTCCGACACCTTCGCGCCCGGCACGTTCAAGTTGAGCTGCGCCGCCGCGTGGAACACGTGCGTGACGCCGTCGCCGACACCGGCGAGCGACGCGGGATCGCCCAGGTCGCCGCGGAACGCGGTGGCGCCGGCCCGGACGAGCTCTTTCGCGCCGTCCACGCTGCGCACGAGCACGCGCACGGCCCAGCCGCTTTCGAGCAGCCGCCGCGCCAGGTGCGCGCCGATGAAGCCCGTCGCGCCGGTCACGAGCGCCAAGCGTGCTGTTCGTCGAGCGTCGATGAGCCATATGGTATCTTCGAAGGTGGAATCCCGCGATAGATGTTCGTCTCCATCCTCGTCCCCGCGCACAACGAGGCCGCCAACATCCAGACGGTCTTAGAGTCGCTCTTGGCCCAGGAGACCAGCCGCGCCCGCATCGTCGAGATCGTCGTCGTCGCGAGCGGCTGCACGGACGACACCGCCGAGCTCGCGCGCAAGGTGGCGCGCGGCCGCCCCGGCGTGCACGTCCACGTACAGGAGCGCCGCGGCGGCAAGGTCGCGGCGATCAACGAGTACCTCCGCGTCCGCAACACGCGCGCCGAGATCGCGGTCATCTGCAGCGCCGACCTGCGCGTCGCGCCCGACGTCGTCGAGAAGCTCGTGCGCATCTACGAGGCGCAGCCCGAGGTCGGGATGGTCGGCGCGCGCCCGGTGCCCGACAACCCCGGCAAGGACACCGTCGGCAAGATGGTGCAGCTGCTCTGGGAGATGCACCACCGCGTCGCCTCGCAGCACCCGAAGATGGGCGAGCTCGTGTCGTTCCGCGCGAGCCTCATCGAGCGCGTGAGCGAGCTGTCGGTCGTCGACGAGGCGTCGGTCGAGGACATCGTGCGGTCGCAAGGCTACGAGCTCGCGTACGCCGGCGACGCGGTCGTCCAGAACCACGGGCCCGAGCACCTGGGCGAGTACTTCGAGCAGCGGCGCCGCATCGCGCGCGGGCACTATTGGCTCGACTTCGCGTTCGGCTACCAAGTCGCCACGCTCGATCGCTCGCTCCTCTTGCGCATCGCATACGACGTCTTCCAGGAAGAGGACGCGTTCGGCAAGCGCGCGCTCGGCGCGGCGATCGCGACCGAGGTCGTCGCGCGCGTCGCCGGCTTCGTGGACGCGCGCATCCTCGGCGGAAAACACCGCACGTGGAAGCAGCTGCGCAGCACCAAGCGCCTCCTCACCGTCTCGCCGCCGGCGAAAGAGGCGGGCGAGGGCGCGGCGACCGTCCGCGCGTCGCCGTCGCCGGCGTCGTCGGCGCGCTCGGGCACGGCCGAGAGCGGGGCCGCGAAATGAGCCGCAAGCTCCCGGTCCTCGCGCGCCTCGCCGGCTACCGGATGGAGCACGCGACCGGCCGCACGCGCCAGCTCCCCATCAACCTCACCGTCTCGGTCACCTACAGCTGTCCGAGCCGCTGCGCGACGTGCGACATCTGGCAAAAGAAGGTCGACGATCTCTCGGTCGACGAGTACGGCCGCATCTTCCCGACGCTCGAGAAGGTGCCGATCTGGGTGACGATCTCGGGCGGCGATCAGTTCGTGCGTCGCGACCTCGACGAGATCGTTCGCCTCATCCGCACGCAGATCGAGCCGACGATCATCAACATCCCGATGAACGGCGTCATCACCGAGCGCATCCACACGCTGCTGCCCAAGATCGCCCACCACTCGGTGGGCTCGAGCCTCGTCCTGAACCTCTCGGTCGACGAGATCGGCGAGAAGCACGACGCCATCCGCGGCGCCGACCGCAATTGGGAGAAGCTCCTCGACACCGCTGCGCTCATCCGTGACCTGCAGAAGACCTACAGCCACATCGTGATGGGCGTGCACACCGTCATCTCGAAGCTGAACGTCCATCGCATCCCCGAGATCCAGCGCGAGGTGCGGCGGGTCTTCGATCCGGACTCGTACATCACCGAGGTCGCCGAGAACCGGGTCGAGCTGAAGACGACGCACAAGGACATCACGCCCGACCCCGCCGACTACCGCCGCGCCGTGGCGCACCTGAAGAACGTCGTCGCGAGCAAGCGGTCGCTCCACCCGCTCACGCGCCTCGTCGAGTCGCTGCGCCTCGAGTACTACGATCTCGCGTCGCGCGTGCTCGAGGAGAAGCGGCAGGTCATCGACTGCTACGCGGGCTGGGCGAGCGCGCACCTCGCGCCGGACGGGCACCTGTGGGGCTGCTGCGTGCGCGCCGAGTCGATGGGCAACGTGCGTGACCACAATTGCGACTTCCGCCCCGTGTGGTTCGGCGAGACGGCCGAGGCGTTCCGAAAGAGCGTGAAGAACAAGGAGTGCGCGTGCCCGCTCGCCAACGCGAGCTACACGAACATGCTGCTCGATCCGCCGACCCTCGCGAAGGTCGGCGTCAACATGCTCGGCTTGGGCGGTAGCTCGCGATGACCGCGACGGCCTTCCCTTACGTGGACGCCGACCGCGGCCTCGGCAGCGCGTACGAGCGCTACTGCTTCTACCAGCGCATGGACGCCTGGGCGAAGGAGTACGAGATCCACTCGATGCTCGAGGGGCCGATCGACGGTATGGCCGGCATCGCCGGCGTCCACGGCGTCGGACTCGCGATGCGAGGCGTGGCGGTCACCGCCGCGGTCGACTCCGAGGAGAAGGCCGAGCGCGCGCGCGGCGTCTACGCGGCGATGGGCGCGCCGGTCACCGTCCGCGTGGAGGACGGAGCGGAGGGCCTCGGCGCGCTGCCGGCGGCCGATCTCGTCCTCGCGTACCACGCGCTGCCGCTCGTCCAGGACTGGCGCGCGTACGTGCGGGAGCTCGCCGCGCGCGCGAAGAAGCTCCTCGTCGTCACGGTGTGCAACCCCGACAACTGGGGCGTCGCGGCCATCCGCGCCGCCGCGCGCCTTCGCGGCATCAAAGGCATGGAGCCCCCGGAGACGTGGCGCACCGACGTGCTCGCGCCGGCGCTCTGGGAGGTCGGTCGCGTCGCCGACCACGTCTACTTCGACTGCCCGTGGTGGCCCGATTTGCAGGTGTCGGCGGGACAGTCGCTCGCGGACCGCGCGCGGCAGCTCTTTCGCCAGAAGAAGGCCGACGTGCAGTTCACCGCCGACACGACCGGCGTGAAGCTGGCCGAGTCGTTCGTCTACGGGCCGGAAAAGTGGCCCTACTTCGGCGGCGCCGGCTGGCGCGAGGAGCTCCTCCCCGCGCTCCTCCGCCACCCCGGCTTCGACGGCAGCAAGACGCGCCTCATGCCGCGCCTCGCGCACCTGCACGCGTTCGTCGTCGACACGCGCCCGCGCACGCCGCAGGCCCGCCGCCGCCTCGCGCAAGCGCCCAACCCGTAGACGGGCGAGCTGCGCCGGTCAGTCGACCGGCGCGTCGGGCGTCGCTGCGCCGGCGTCGCTCGCCTCGTCGGGGCTGGCCTGATCGTCCTCCGACGGCAGCGTCAGCCGAGGGCCGGTCCACCCCGGCGGCGGCGCCTGCGGCTCCTCCTTGGGGATCGGCTGGCCGAGCGTCTTCCTATACACGTCGCGCATGCGCCGCCTCAGCGTGTGCGGGCGCGGGTAGGGGAGGTGCGCGTCGGCGTCGAGGAGGCCATGCTTCAGGTGCGTCGATTCGAAGAGCGTCCACTCGCCGCGCTGCCCGAGGACGACGGCGTCGGGCGCGAAGGCGAGGCGCGCGACGAGGTGCTGCGTCGGCACTGCCGAGTGGAAGTACACGTACCGGAAATAGTCCAGGTCGTGGGACGGCCGCACGAGGATCGGCTGGTCGTGCATGCGCGCCCACGGGTCCTCCCACGCGTACTTGAGGGACATGAACGCCGGTGCGATGGGCGAGCGCGTGAAGTCGAAGAGCGAGCGCCCGCCGCGCCGCGCCATCGCGTGCCCCTCGAGCGTCGCCGGCGTGAAGAGGCGCGCAGGGTCGGCGCCGACGTCGACGATCAGGCACGCCGTCCGGTACTCGGTCATCTCGATGAGCGCGTCGACGTCTTTGCCCATCTCGTGCGCGTCCACGAAGCTCGGCCACGCGACCGCGATCGAGCCGATGGGCGCCGCGATGCACGCGAGGATGGGCACGCGCCAGGCGCGCGTCGGCGGGCCTCGCGGCGCGAGGACGACGACGAGGATCGCGTACGCCGGCGGGAAGAAACGGTGGTAGAAGAGCGTCGCTCCGTTGAGCGTCATCGGCAGGAGGAGGTACGCCGCGAAGAGCATCGCCGCGTAGATCTCGAACCGGTAGCGCACGAGCAGCTCACGCAGGGGCGTCCCGCGAATGGCGGGCCGCTGCTTCCAGCGGAGGATCGCGAACGGCACGACGGCGATGAGCGCGATGAGCACCATCATCGCGCGCACGATCGGCTCGTAGCCGGCGAAGAGGACGCCGCTGATCGTGTCGAATTTTTGCAGAACGTTGACGAAGATCGTCGGGATCTCTCGGTTGTACGGCGCGCGCAGGCTCTGCAGCCACCAGATCTCGAGCAGCGCCACGACGAACATCGCGACGGCCGGCGCGAGGCGCAGGAAGAACGCGCGCGCGCGCAGCGGGTAGCCGAGCGCGAAGACCCCGATCATGAGGCAGGCGCAGAGCATCAGGGTCTCGTGCGCCGAATAGAGGAGCAGCAGCAATCCGAACGCGCCGAACGCGCCGCGCGCCGTCGGCTTCGCGACGAAGCGATCGAGCGCCGGGATGATGGCGAGAAAGACCGCCATCCCGAGCAGGTTGGCGACGAGCCCCCAGTAAAAGAGCCACCCGAGGCCGAGCACCCCGACCAGAAGCGCCGTCCATCGCGGCGTCCCCATGTGGCGCGCAAACGTGGCGGCGGCGACGAACAACCCGACGAGGGTGCCCGCGACGACGATCTTCATCGCCCACGTCGTCTCGAACGCGTACGCGAGCGGCCAGGCGACCAGATAAAAAAGCTGGTTCGGGTGGCCCAGGTTGTACTGGTAGAGCCCGGGCGGGAAGTACTTCGGGTCGCTGAAATGACGAAGCACCGTCACCACGGCCTCGTGGAGCGCCAGGTCCGTCATCGGCGGGTAGCGAACGAGGAGCACCGGGATCGCGAACACGAGGCCGGTCGCGAGGGGCATCCACCGTTCGAGCTTGTCCGTCGAAGTCATGGACCCTCGCTATACACGCGGTCGGCGCACAAAAAGCAAGAAGCCCCGCCCCGTCGAGCGACGGGGCCAGGGCTTCTTTGGCGGCCGAGAGCGCCGCGCCGAAGGCTACTCCTCCGGGTTATTCTCGAAGATGGTCGGCGACGTGTTCAGGATACCGGACTGCACCGAGCCCGAGATGGCGAAGGTCGAGAGCGTACCGTCGCCGTTGAGGTCGCCGTTCGCGGTCGCGACGTACGCGGTCGCCGCGGTGCCGCCGGTGAACGTGTACTGGAAGTACTGCGGCTGCTCGAGCGAGAACTTCAGGCACTGCCAACCGGCGCCGTCGGCCCAGTCGGTCTTCTGGGACTGGTATTTGAGGCCCTTGATGAGGGTGTTGCTCGACGGGACGCCCGCCCCGTTCGCGCAGAGCTGACGGATGAAGCTCGTCGAACCGCCCGGCGCGAGGACGGCAGTGCCGCCCGACTCGCGCTCGAACGCGCTCGCCTGGTCGTTCTTGATTTCGCCGAGGGAGTTGCGCGCTTCCGTCGTCTTCGAGTTCGCGATGTACTTACGTACGCCGTAAATCGCGAGGACGGCGAGGACGCCGACGATCGCGACGACGATCATGAGCTCGACGAGCGTGAAGCCGCGTTTCTTGAGAGAGAGAATCTTGTGCATCTGCTTTCCTTTCATCGCTCCCTGGGCCACTCGTGCCGTTGGAGCCGTGACTGTCTGAATCGCTATGTGGCCCGCGGGCTCGTTGCCCAATAGAACGGTGGAGTTTGGTCGGGGTTCAGTTGCCGTCGTTCGAGACGAAGATTTCGTTGGAGAACGACGACGAGAGGTAGGCGCTGTAGACGCCGTCGCCGTCAGGGTCTCCGCACGCGCCGACGAGGAACCAGTCGGTCACGGGCGTCGCGGGGAAGCTCACGGAGTAGGTGGTGGCGCCCGCTTTGATCAGGGTGATCGCCGACGGCTGCGAGCCCGCGGGGCCGGCGACGGTCGTGTAGCCGTACATGACCGGTCCGTCGACGTGGACCGGGAGCGCGTCCCACGTGACGGAGCCCGCGCTCCCTCCGGGACCGCCCCACGCGTACTTCATCGCGCCGACGGCGCTGTTCGGGTACATGAGCGAGTTGTTCGCGCAGCCGTTACCGGACGCGTTGGTGACGGCGATACCCGCAGACGTAGACCCCGAGACCGGCGCGTAGCCGCCCGTTTCGGCGCGGTAGGCCTCTTGCGCCGTACGGATCGCGTTGACCATGTGCGTCGCCTCGGCGCTGTGCGACGAGGTGATGAGGCGACGGTACCCGACGATCGCGAGGACGGACAGAATCCCGACGATCGTGACGACCGCCCCGAGCTCGACGAGCGTGAACCCCGCCTGCCCCCGCGCCCGTATCAGCGACGCGGGCGCGTTCAGCCGCTTCTGGTGCCGCAGCTGCTGCCGCTGCTGCTGCCCGCGGGCGAGCCGACGAAGCAGTCGCCCCGCGCGGCGGATGGTTTTCGGGCTCCACACGGAAGTCCCTCTAAGCACTTGATGTGCCATCGGCGTACTCCTCGTTCGTTGCGCGAGAGGCATCAAGGTCCACCCGGCCAAAGGTACGGCATTTCGAAGGTCAGGACCTAAAAATGGCCAATCTTCCCGGGAGAAAGGGGGGGTCGGCTGCGCACGTGTGGGCGGCCGCCCGGCCGTTTTTTGTCCCGCGCCGCGGGGCATCTGACAATTTTCGTCACCGAACCGGGTCGGAGGAGGCCTCACGTCGCCTCACGGCGTGGGCGGCTTCCGCTCTCGGCACCCTCAGGGATCGGGCGGCACGCTGCCGCTCACGGGGCTGTCTTCGCCGCCGTCGTCCACGCCGTGTTTTTGCAGCCGGTAGCGAAGGCTCCGCAGCGTGATGCCGAGCAGCTTCGCCGCGGTCGTGCGCACGCCGCCCGTGCGCTCGAGCGCTTGGCCGACGAGGCGCCGCTCGACCTCGTTCATCACGTCGTCGAGGTTGCAGCCCTCCTCGGGCAGACCGACGAGCGCCGGTGTGGGCTGCGCGGCCATCCCGCTCACTTCGCGCGGGATGTCGCCGAGGCCGATGAGGGGACCGGTCGCGAGCGCCACCGCGCGCTCGATGATGTTCTCGAGCTCGCGCACGTTGCCGGGGAAGGGGTAACCGTCGAGCGCACGAAGCGCGTCCGCGCTGAAGCCGCGGATCTCCTTCTTGTGCTCGGCGGCGCAGCGCCGCAGGAGGTGCTCGGCGAGCTCCGGCACGTCCTCGCGTCGCTCGCGCAGCGACGGGACCTCCACGCGGATGACGTTGAGGCGGTAGTAGAGATCCTGCCGGAATTTGCCGGCCTTCACGTCCTCCTCGACGACGCGATTGGTGGCCGCGAGGACCCGCACGTCCACCGGCGTCTCGTTCGTGGCGCCGACGCCGCGCACCTTGCGCTCTTGCAGCACACGCAGGAGCTTCACCTGCATCTGGATCGGCAGCTCGCCGACCTCGTCGAGGAGCACGGTGCCGCCCTCCGCTTCGCGGAAGATGCCGAGCGTGGTCCGCGTCGCGCCGGTGAACGCGCCCTTGTCGTGCCCGAATAGCTCGCTCTCGAGCAGCTGCTCGGGGATCGCGCCGCAGTTGACGACGAGGAACGGTTTGTCGTGGCGCTCCGACAGCTCGTGGATCGCGCGGGCGATGCGCTCCTTGCCGGTGCCGCTCTCGCCGGTGATGAGCACCGTGCTCTTGGTGCTCGAGATGCGCTGGACCAGATCCATGATGCGGCGCATCGGCTCGGAGCGGCCGAGCAGATCTTTCGGGCGCTCGCGATCGAGGCGGGCGTGGAGCTGCCTGTTCTCGGCGACGAGGCCGCGCTTCTCGAACGCCTTTTGGACGATCGCGCGCAGCTCGCTCGTCCCGAACGGCTTGGCGACGAAGTCGTACGCCCCGCGGCGCATCGCCTCGATCGCCGTCTCGAGCGTCGACTGCGCGGTCATCACGATGACCTCGGTCGTCGGCGAGCGCTCGCGCGCGAGCGAGAGCAGATCGAGGCCCGAGCCGTCGGGCATCATGATGTCCGTCAAGAGAACCGAATAGGGCCTCGGCGCGTTCAGGAGCGCCTCGCGGCCGGCGACGAAGCCGGGCGCCGCTTTGACGTCGTACCCCTCCCTTCGGAAGAGGATCGACAGCATGTCGCGGAGCCCCGGCTCGTCGTCGACGACGAGGATCGTCTCCTTGCCCGCGCTGCTCGGCATTCCGCCGAAAAGCCTACTCCGAGGCCTTGAGCTTCGCGATGGCCTTCTTGGTCTCGCCCGCGCCGACCGAAACGCTGACCGTCTTCTTGAGCGCCTGCTCGGCGTTGACGAAGACGACCGTGTGCGCGCCGGGCGTCACCGGCACGTGCAGCTTCGGCGTCGTGCCGATGGGCTTGCCGTCGAGGAGCACGCTGGAGACCGGAATCGAGTTGATGTCGAGGAACGAGTCCCCGCCGCC
Organism: Myxococcales bacterium; assembly: GCA_043785185.1. Classification (GTDB taxonomy): domain Bacteria; phylum Myxococcota_A; class Polyangia; order Polyangiales; family Polyangiaceae; genus JANYHK01. Next base: position 4,213 of record JAYVXL010000142.1, on the reverse strand, counting down.
GCCGGCGGTCGCCGGATCGGCTTTGGGCTCGGGCGGATCGGCCTTCGGCTCCGGGGCCGGCTTCGGCCTGGCCGCGGCGACCGGGGCCTTGGGCTCAGGCGGATCGGCCTTCGGCTGCGGGGCGGGCATGGGCGCGGCGGCGAGCGGCGCGGCGCCGAGCCCGCGCGGATCGAGCGTGACCACGAAGGTCTTCTCGGCCTGGCCGTCGTCGAAGCTCACGAGCTGGCGGTATTCGCCGAACCCCGGGCGGTTGGCCTCGAGCTGCCAGCTCTTGGAGGTGTCGATGTCGACCGAGATCGGCAGGATCGGCAGCTCGCGGCGGTCGGTGCCCGAGACGATGTAGACCTTCGCGCCCGGCGTGCCGAGCGTGACGGTGATCTTCCCCTTGACGACCTTGAGCTGCTGCGGCCCGAGGTCGAGGACCTCGTCCTTCGCGATCGTGACGTTCTTCTCGATCGTGGTGTAGCGATCGCTGCCGACGACGCGGACGCGGTGGCTGCCCGGCGAGAGGTCGCGGACCTCCGTAGGGAGGGGGCCGATCTCGCGATCGTCGACGAAGAGCTTCACGCCCGGCTGGCTGCCGGAGACCTTTACGCCGGTGCCGCCGCGGCCGGCGGCGGGCGCCAGCGCGAACGACAGGCTCGACTCCTTGCGCGCCTCGACGCTGATCGCGCGGGCGGCGGGGACCTCGAAGCCGTCGGCGAGGACCTTGATCTCGTGCGGGCCGGCCGGGATCGGGTCGATCGCGCACGGCGTGGTGTCGCACCACTTCTTGCCGTCGACGAAGATCTCGACGCGGTTGATGGCGACGCCCTTCGGGTCGTTCACGTTGACGACGACGCGCCCTGTGCGCGGCGACGTGACGAAGAAGACGGCGCCGGCGACGATGGCGGTGAAGCCGACGCCGAGCGCGACCCAGAGGCCGGTGCGGCTCGGCGGCGGCCGGACAAGCTGCGTCGCCTCCATCGAGCGCGCGTGCTGGGCGTGCGCGCGCGGCGGCGGCGTCGGCATCGGCAGCGGCGCAGTGGTGACCTGGCCGGCGAGCGGGTTGGTCGGCATCGTCATCGGCGATGTGCTGCCGTAGGGCATCGGGCCTTGCGTGGACGCCGGCACGCTCGACGCGCGGGCGAACGCGCCCTGGCTCGCGGGCGGCGGCGGCGGCGCCGACGAACGGAACGGCGACTGCGACGACGGTCCCATACCGGCCCCGGGCGACGCGGCGCGGAGGCCGGGCTGCGACGGCGGGGCGCTCGCACGCATCGACGCGCTCGGCGGCGGGGGCGGCGGCGGGGGCGGCGCGAGGCCGGCGCCGTTCGACGGACGCGGACGCGGACGGACGGACGGCGGCGGCGGCTCAAACGCCGGAGCGACAGGGGCGGGCGTGACCTTCGACTCGCTCTTGTCGAAGACGTGGGTGGCCTCCTCCTCCTCTTCCCAGTCCATGTCGAGGCCCGCGCCGCCGGCCTTCCGGGACGAGGGGCGGGTCGAGACGGCCGGCGGCGGGACGGGCGGCCCGCTCTGGCGCGACGGCGGCGGAGTCACCTGCGGGAGCGAGCCGCGCCCGGGGGGCGGCGGCGGCGCCACGCGCATCGCGGGCTGCGACGGCGAGCCGCTGTTCATCGCAGGCACCGGCGGGGTCGGCAGCGCCGGCAGCGTCGGCATCGCCGCCATTCCCTGCTGCGTCGTGGCGAGCGAGGCCTGAAGGCCCGGGGCGACGCCCACGAGCGTGCGCTTGGCGGCGGCGATGTCGTCGCCGTTCACCGGCGCCGGAGGCATGCCTCCACCGGAGCGGGGCGGCGCGGGAACGGTGGAGACGCGCTGCGTGACGGCCCCCTTCTTCCCAAGTCCCTCGAAAATGTCGAGGTCCGAACCCTTGTTCTCGGTTGATGACATCATCAAGGCCTCCTGCCGCGGGGCTTTCTGGCCCACAGCGTCGCCGACGTCCACACGATTCATCGCTACCTGATTCTTTTCTAGGCCGTCAGACTCTCGGCCGTCAGAGTCTCGCGTAGCGGCCCTCGCGTCGTCGACGGGAGGCGCGAACGCCTGACGCATGTATTGTGCAACTTCGTCCCGCGTCGCCGTGCTCTCGGGCAGCGCGTTGATGTCGCGGTAGAAGTCCTTCGCGGACCGGTACCGCTCGGTCACCTCTTTCGCCAGCGCCTTGAGGACGATGCGATCGAGCTCGGGGGTGACCTGCGCGTTCATCTGCGACGGCGGCGGGATGCGCATCGTCCGGATGCGGTCGAGGACCTGCAGCTCGTTCTCCGCGAAGAAGAGGCGCTCGCGGGTCAAGAGCTCCCACATACAAATGCCGAGCGCGAAGATGTCGGCGCGATGATCGATGTCGCCGCCCATCACTTGCTCGGGGCTCATGTAGCCGAATTTGCCCTTGATCGTGCCGGCCGACGTGCGCGTCATCTTGCCGCGCGCCTTCGCGATGCCGAAGTCGATGAGCTTCACGTCGCCGCCGAAGCTGACGATGACGTTCTGCGGGCTCACGTCGCGGTGGACGAGCGAGATGGTCTGTCCGTCCTCTTTGCGATGGTGGGCGTACGAGAGGCCCTCGCCGATGCGCGCGAAGACGTAGAGGAGGATCGGCAGCGGAATCTCCGCGCGATCTTTCACCGCGCGGTCGTAGATCTGCCGCAAATCGCGGCCGTCCACGTACTCGAACGCGATGTAGTACTCGCCGTCGACGTCGCCGAAGTCGAGCGTCCGCGCGATGTGCGGGTGCTCGAGCTTCGAGCAAATGCGCGCCTCGTCCTTCAGCATCGCGATGAACTCTTCGTCCTCGGCGACCTGGGGGAGAATCCGCTTGAGCGCGACGACGTTGCCCCGCGGCACGTCCCGCGCGCGGAAGACCTCAGCCATCCCTCCCGCGCTGATGCGGTCGAGCAGCTCGTAGCGGCCGAAAGGCTGCGGGCGCATCAATAAATCAGGGGCTCCAAAAACACGCTCAGGCAACTGAGCCGGGTAACCGTTAGACGCGCGAGGTTCACGAAAAGTTGAATCGAAGCAACGATGTGAGCGCGCCGGTTGTACTTCTTCATGCCTAAAGGGTCAACTGGGCGGACCGACGGCGCGGCGCCCGCCCGCCGCCGGGCTTGCGGGGCGAGAGAGGGCGGAAAATGCGGACAAATCACTATTGTTTCGGCGAAGTAGGCGCGGGCGCTTGCCCCTGCGACGGGGGAGACCCTCCGGGTGTCCCCCGTGAGTCTCCGTTGGCTGTGGCCGGCGGCGGCGGCGCCCCGCCGCTCGTGCCCGCGCCGCTCGGCGCGCCGCCGGGCTCGGGCTTGGGGGCGCCCGCGTCTTTGGCCTCGGGCTTGGGCGGCTTGCGGAAGTAACGGACGCGCTGGTTCTGGAGCGGCTGCCACACCGCGGGCGGCACGACCTGCGTGCTGGCGAACTGCGGATGGGCGCCCGGCGGCGCGCCGCGGACGAGCCGCGCCGTCGACGTCGTGCCCGCCGGCGGCGCGGGCTCGCCGGCGGCGTCGAGCGTCCCGCCGAGCATCGCCCGCGCCTCGCCGGGCACGAGCATGCGGCTCGAGCAACCGGCCTTCTCGAGGAGCTTGTCGAGGAGCCTGGCGGTGGACTCGTCCGGCTTGGCGTCGGGCGCGAGCTCGACCCACTCGAGCATGCCGTCCTCGTCGTGCACGCCGACGCCCACGCGCGCGGTCTTACCCGGCGCGGCGCCGGGCGCGACGCCGGAGGCGAGGGGAGTCGCGCCCGCGTCCGGCGGCGTCGGCGCGAGGATGAACACGCCGCTCGCGAGCCACAGCGCCGTCTCGCCCGGGCGCGGGGGCTTGCCGCCGCCGACGAACGACACCACCGTGGGCGTGTCCGCGGTGGTGCCCGCGCTCCCCGCCGGCCGCACCGTGCGCGGGTCGACGCGCACCGCGCGGACCTTCACGTCCGGGCGCGACGCGTCGGGTCGCGTCTGCGCGATGGCCATCGCGTACGGGAACCCGTGCTGCGGCAGCCCTTTCATTCGCCACGCCCCCTCGTTCGGCAGCTTCGGCGCGATCGGCGACGGCAGCTCCGCGCCCGGCAGCACGGGGCGCTGCGTGAGGTAGAAGAAGTCCCGCCCGTCGCGGTGGATGTACTGCGGGAAGTTCTGCTGCTGCATGCCCTTGATCATGCGGCGCGCGCGGAACTTGAACTCGGGCAGCTCGCGGAACGTCCCCTCGTACTCCCAGTCCGTCTGCACCGG
>JAYVXL010000141.1:0-2420 GCA_043785185.1 Myxococcales bacterium | reverse complement strand
CGCGGACGGTGTGTCTTGCCCTCGGAGGACATCGAATGAACCCCGCCCTGCTGAGCACCCTGGTCATTTCGCTCCTGGCTACGGCCGCGGCGCCTTCGTACGCGGCCGGCAAGAAGGTCTCCAAGCGCGCCCGTTCGGCGGACGTGAGACCGAAGAAGGAGCCCGTGCAGGTGCCGGTGCGCGAGCCGGAGCCGGAGCGGCCGCCGGCCCCGCCGCCGACGGTCACCTCCGCCCGCGTGCCCGCCCCCGCCGCCGCGACGGACGCTCCCGACAAGGCGGACGGCGACGCGGAGCCGCTCGGTCCGATCAGCGTCGCGCCGGTGCTCGGCTACGCCAGCGCGACGCTCAAGCTCGGCGTGGGCGCGCGTGCAGGATACACGTTTCCGAATCGCCTCTACGTCGGCGGGGCCTTCGTCTACCACCTCGGCACGTCGGACGAGACGACGGGCCGTGGGGGCAAGGTCGAGTCGAGCGTGCACTTCTTCTACACCGGGGCGGAGGTCGGGTACGACGTGCCGGTCGGGCCGGTCGTGCTCCGGCCTTACGGCGGAGTCGGCGCGATCTTCGCGACGGTGTCGCTGACGACGGGGGGACAGAGCCAGGGCGATACGTCGGCGTCCCTCGCCGTCTGGCCCGGCTTCAACGTCGCCTACGCGATCCCGCGCACGCCCATTTTCGTCGGCGTCGACACGAAGCTGATCCTCGCGACGAAGGGCGCCGATCCTTCGTTTGGATTGTTCGCCACCGGGGGCATGCGGTTTTGACCGTCGCTCAGCGGAAGAATTTCGCGCGAACGAGCCGATCATCCTCGTAGAGGGACCACGACCGGAGCTTGCCGTGCGCGTCCCAAGTCTTCGCGGGCCCCTCGTGTTTCCCCGCCTTCTCGTGGTGCTCTTCGCGGCGGAGGCCGCTCGGCCAGTACGCGACGTAGACGCCGTCCCATTCGCCGAACGCGCAATCGACCTCGTGGTCGAGCGTGCCGTCGTCACGGAAGAACCACCAGTGGCCCGTCGACTGGCCGCCGGCGTACTGGCCCTGCGACGCGAGCTTGCCGTTGGCATGAAACCGGAGGGACGGCCCCTCTCGGGAGGGCAACGCGTTCTTGGAGCGCGCGGCGTTGCACTCAAGCGACCGGTCCAGCACGGAGAGCGTCGCGCCGGGAGGGCACGGCAGGCGCGACGTCATGGACGGATTCGGGACGATGGGGACGAAGCGCGGCACGGGCGCCTGCGCCGCCTCCTCCGCGGTCGGCTCGGCGCCGCGCTCGGTCGGCACCGGCGCCGCGCGCGCGGACGCGCTCGGCATGCCGACCGGAACGAGGTGGCCCACCGCCGGGTCCGAGCCGGCGTCTGCGCCGCCCGCGGGCGATGAACGGCGCGCGCAGCCTGTCGCGGCAGCGCCCGCCGCGATCAGAGAAAGGAGCGCGAGCCTCCTCACGGCTCCCCCGCGACGAGCGCCGCGAGGGCTCCGCGCCCCGGCGTGTCGGCGCTCGACTCCGCGAGGGCGCGGCGCGCGACGAGGGCCGCGCGCGGCCGCGCCGAGGGATCGGCTCCGTGCGCGCGCGCGGCCGTCAGAAGAGCCGACGCGCACTCCACCCAGAGGCGCGCCGGCGCGTCGCGCGCGAGCACCTCGGCGCGCGTGAGCTGCGCGAGCGCGCCGGCGGCGTCCCCGCTCTCGACCAGCGCTTGGCCGAGCCCGACGAGCGCCTCGGCGACGATCGGCGACGAATCGAACCCTTCCACGACCTTGAACGCGCCCTTCGCGCGCGCGAGGGCGAGGGCCGCCGGCACCCGCCCGCGCTGCAGACGGTTCAACGCGACCACGCCTCGAACCTGCACGAACGGCTCGAGGCCGTATCCGTCGTGGGTGAGCCGCGCGAGCGCCTCGGAGAAATCGCGCTCGGCGTCCGCCGCGCGTCCCAGCGCGACCTCCGCCGCGGCCGTCGCGCCCATGGCCCCGTAGAGCGCATGATGCGCGCGCCGCTTGGCGCGACGGTCCCGCGTCGCGGCCGCGCCGCCCGCGCGGGAGAGCACCGCGGTGGACAGCTTGCGCGCGTCGGCGAGGAGCGGGAGCGCGAGCTCGGGGTGCCCCTCGCCGATGGCGAGGCGCGCGCCGAGGACGAGGCGCTCCGCGCGCACGGCGTCGTCGTGCACCGGGTCGAGGGCGGCGAGGGCGTCCTTCGCGGTCGCGAGGTCTTCGAGCTCCAGCGCCGCCTGCGCCCGAAGAAGCGCGAGCTCCACGCTCCAGAGCGCGCGCGGCCGGCGCGGAGTCTCCGCGCCCGACTCCCTTAGGGCCAGCGCCTCTTTCGCGCTCGCGGCGGCGGCGCGGAAGGAGCCGAACTCCGCCTCCGCGACGGCGCGTTGCTCGAGGACGTCCGCGCGCAGATCGGGCCGCTCGAGGCGCGTCGCGGCGGCGAGCGC
>JAYVXL010000140.1:0-2428 GCA_043785185.1 Myxococcales bacterium | reverse complement strand
TCCACCAGACGGCGGAGGTACGTCTCGAGGTCCTTGTCGCCGCGCCCGGAGTTGCACACGACGAGCGTGACCGGGCGGCCGCGCTCCTTCGCGAGCTCCGTCGCGATGAGGCCGACCTTGGCGAAGGCGTGCGCCGTCTCGAGCGCCGTGAGAATGCCCTCGGAGCGCGCGACGACGCGCGCCGCCGCGAGGGCCTCCTCGTCCGTCGCCGAGACATAGCGCGCGCGCCCGGTGTCCTTGAGGTGCGCGTGCTCGGGGCCGACGCCGGGGTAGTCGAGGCCTGCGCTGATCGAGTGGGCTTCGGTGATCTGGCCGCCGTCGTCGCAGAGGACGTAGCTCTTCGAGCCGTGGAGGACGCCGACGCGGCCGGCGGTCAGCGTCGCCGCGTGCTGGCCGCTCGGGATGCCGTGACCCGCGGCCTCGACGCCGTAGAGCGCGACGCTCGCGTCGCCGAGAAAGCCGCGGAAGAGGCCGATGGCGTTGGACCCGCCGCCCACGCACGCGACCGCGCCGTCGGGCAGCGCGCCCGTTTGCGCGAGCGACTGCGCGCGCGCCTCCTCGCCGATCACGCTCTGCAGCGTCGCGACGAGCTCGGGGTACGGGTGCGGGCCGGCGGCGCTGCCGATGCAGTAGTACGTCGAGTCCACGTTGGTGACCCAGTCGCGGAGCGCCTCGTTCATCGCGTCCTTCAGCGTGCGCGAGCCGCTCTCGACGGGGAGGACCTTTGCGCCGAGGAGCTTCATCCGGCCGACGTTCGGCGCCTGGCGCTTCACGTCCTCGGCGCCCATGTAGACCTCGCACGGCAGATCGAACATCGCGCACGCCGTCGCGGTGGCCACGCCGTGCTGCCCCGCGCCCGTCTCGGCGATGACCCGGCGCTTGCCCATCTTCTTCGCGAGGAGCGCCTGTCCGATGGCGTTGTTGATCTTGTGCGCGCCGGTGTGACCGAGGTCCTCGCGCTTCAGGAAGAGGCGCGCAAGCGACGCGCCCGACGGGTCGAGCGCGCGGGCGAGGCGCGTCGTCTCGGTGAGCGGCGTGGGGCGGCCGACGTACTGCGCGAGGAGGCCCCGCCACTCCGCTTGGAACGCGGCGCTCTTCACGACCTCGGTCATCTTGGCGGTGAGCTCGTCCAGCGCGAAGAGGAGCGTCTCGCTGACGAAGCGCCCTCCGTAAGGGCCGTAATAGCCGGGGCGCGGCGCGTCATGCATACTCGGGTTTTACCATGAAGACCCTCACACGCGGCGGCGAGACGATCGCATACGCGTGCGCCGGCGAGGGGCCGCGAACGGTCGCGCTCGCGCACAACCTCATGTGTGACCACGAGGTCTTCGGCGCGGTGACGACGGCGCTCGCGCGCACCTTCCGCGTCGTGGCGCTCGACGTCCGCGGTCACGGCGCGAGCACCGCGCACGCGCCGTACGCGATCGCCGACGCCGCGGCGGACTTGTCGGCGATCCTCGCCGCCGAAGGGGCGCGCGAGGTCGTCGTCGTCGGGCTGTCGGTTGGCGCGTCGATGGCGATCGAGATGCTCCTCCCGGGCCAGCGGCGGGACGCGCGCGTGCTCGGCGCCGTGCTTCTCTCGCCGTGCGGCGCGGCGGCGACGCGCGGCGAGAGGGTCCGCGACACGCTGCTCGCGCAGGCCATGCGCGGCGTGGGCTTGCCCGGCGAGCTCGCGGCGCAGATCGCGCGCTCGCTGTTCGGCGAGACGTTCCAGACGCGCGCGCCGGAGGTCGTGCGCGCGCGCGCGGCGAAAATCCAGGCGCTCGTCCCGCGCTTCGCGGCGCACGCGCTCGCGGCGTGGTCGAAGCGCCGCGACGTCCTCTCGGAGCTGCGCGCCGTCGGCGTGCCCGTCACGGTCGTCGTCGGCGAGGAGGACGCGCGCTGCCCGCCCGCCGACGGCGAGGCCGTGCGCGCGGCGATCCCCGGCGCGAGCCTGGTGCGGCTTCCGCAGACGGGGCACGTGGCATCCGAAGAGCAGCCGGACGAGGTCGCGCGCGCGATCGCGGCCCTCTGCCGCCGCGCGTTCCCTGAATGAACGGCGGCGCGGGCGCGCGCGTCACTTCGCGACGCGCATCACCTGGCCGCCCAGGTCGTTGGTCCAGTAGATGGTCGTAGCGTCGACCGCGATCCCGCTCGCGCCCTGCTGGCCCGCGGCGATCGTCTTTGGAGCGCACTTCGTCACGCCAGCGAGCGGGCAGCGCTGCACGGCGCCGTTGACGAGCTGAATCGCCGCGTCGCCGTGCGTCGTGAAGTAGAGGTCCGCCCCGTCGGCGGCCAGGCCGCGCGGGTCCCACAGCCCATCGGCCACGAGCGTCTCGCTGCCGGCGGCGCACGCGCCGATCCGGCACTTGCGGATGGATCCGTCGTTCGTCCTGCCCTCGTTGGCCCAATAGAGCCACTCGCCCACGACGAGGACCGCCCCGCCGAA
>JAYVXL010000139.1:0-8084 GCA_043785185.1 Myxococcales bacterium | reverse complement strand
CCCTCGAGCACCGCCTCGAGCGCCGCGTCGCGCTCAAAGTCCACGCCGGCGAGTGGTCGGCGATGCAAGTCGAGCGCATGTGGTCGGAGGCTCGCCTCGCGGCCCAAGTCGCCGACCCCGGCGTCGTCGCCGTGCACGACCTCGGTCGCACGCTCGACGGCGCGCCCTACTACACGATGGACCTCGTCGAGGGGACCGACCTGCGCGCCGTGCTGAAGGACGGTCCGCTCCCGCAGCCGCGGGCGCTCACGCTCGCCGCCGAGATCGCCCGCGCGGTCGGCGCCGCGCACGAGCGCGGGATCGTGCACCGCGATTTGAAGCCCGCGAACGTCCTCATCGACAGCTTGGGGCGGCCGCGGATCCTCGACTTCGGCCTCGCGTACAGCAAAGCGGCGGGGCGCGATCTGTTCGAGAGCACGATCATCGGCACGCCCGCGTACATGGCGCCCGAGCAGGTCAACGGCGAGCAGGTCGACGCCGCGGCGGACGTGCACGCGCTCGGCCTGCTCCTCTACGAGATGCTCACCGGCCGCCGCGCCTTCGGGGGGACCACGCGCGACGAGCTCGCGCGGCAGATTCTGACGGACACGCCGGTGCCGCCGAGCCACCTCGCGCCGCAGGTGCACGCCGACGTCGAGGAGCTCGTCATGCGCTGCCTCGAGAAGAAGCCCCAGGACCGCTGGCAGAAGGCGCAAACGCTCGCCGCCGTGCTCGAGGACCTCGCGCAGGGGCGCGCGATCACCCGGACGCTCAGCGGGCGCCCGTCGTTCCGCAAGCTCCCCTCGAGCGGCGCGCCGCCGGGCGAGGAGGAGCCGCCGGTCAAGAGCTCGCGCGCCGGCGAGGACGGCCTCTTGCGCGAGTCCGCGCCGGTGCACCTCACGTGGGAGTGGACGCTGAAGGCGAGCCCCGAGGCCCTCTGGCCCCACGTCGCCAACGCCGACCGCCTGAACCGCGCCGCGGGCCTGCGCCCCGTGCGCTTCACCGACGGCGTCGACGAGGGCGGTTACCCGAGCCGCACCGGCGAGCTCCGCGCGCTGGGCATGAGTGTCCGCTGGCGCGAGCATCCCTTCGAGTGGATCGTGGGCCGCGAGCACAGCGTGTTCCGTCGCTACGAGCGCGGGCCGTTCTCGGCGCTCTGGAACCGCGTACGCCTCGAGGCCGCGGGCGCGCCCGGCGGCGGCTCGCGCCTCGTGCACGAGGTGTGGGTCGTCCCGCGCGGGGTCGTGGGCCAGGTCGCCGCCAAGGTGGAGATCGAGCGCCGCCTCGCGCGCGGGCTCGACAAGGTGTACCGGCAGATCGACGAGGCGCTCGTCGCCGGCGACGGGCGCGATCCGTTCGACGCGCCGCACGCGCCGAGCGAGGCGCAGCGGACCCACATCGAGCGCGGCGTGGCGACGCTCGTGCGCCGCGGCGTGGACGAGCCGCTCGCGCGACGGCTCTCCGCGCTCCTGCTCACCGCGCCGGACAAGCGCCTCGAGCGCCTCCGCCCCTACGAGCTCGCCGACACGTGGAGCGTCGCGCGCGAGGACGCGCTCGACATGTTCCTCCACGCGGCCAGCGCCGGCCTGCTCGACCTCGCGTGGGACGTCATCTGCCCGCGCTGCCTCGCGCCGCACGAGACTCTGGCCGGGCTCGCCGCCGTCGCGCGCGAGGCCACCTGCGCGCCGTGCGCGACGCCGTTCGAGCGCGATCTCACCGAGAGCGTCGAGCTCGTTTTCCGCCCGCACCCCGACGTGCGAACCGTGCGCCCGCAGACGTACTGCGCCGGCTCGCCCGCGCTCCGGCCCCACGTCTTCGCGCAGCAGCGCCTCGCGCCGGGCGAGTCGCGGCGGTTCGTCGTGCGCCTCCCCACCGGCACCTTCCGACTCGCGCGCAGCCGCGGGAACGGCTGGGAGTTCACCGTGAGCGCCTGCGGTTTCCTCGACGCGGCGACCGCGCACGTCGAGGAGCGCGCGATCGCCGCGCGCCCCGCGGTGGTGAAGACCGGCGACGTCACCTTCACCGTCACCAACGAGACCGCGCACGAGGAGCTCGTACGCATCGAGGTCCCCGGCGCGCGCCGCGACGGCGTGAGCGCGGCCCTCGCCATGACCACGCCGTTCTTCCGCGACTTCTTCTCGCGCGAGCTGCTCGCCGAGGGGGACCACCTCTCCATCCGCTACCTCGCGTTCCTCTTCGTGGTCGCGGCGGGGAGCGGCGCGATTTTGCGTGCCGACGGCGACGCGGCGGCGTGGAGCGCGATGCAGCGCTTCGACGCGCGTGTGCAGGGTGAGGCCCGCGCGCACCGCGGCACGATCATCCCGTCCGCCGCGGGGTCGTACGTCGTCGCGTTCGGCGCGCCCGCGCAGGCTGCGGCGGCCGCGGCCGCGATCGCGCGCGGCTTGCGCGAGGACGCGACGGCGCTCACCCTCCGCGCCGCCGTCCACGCCGGCCCGTGCATCGCGCTCACGCGGGGCGCGCGGCCGGAGTACTTCGGTCGCACGCTCCATCGAGGCGGCGATCTCCTCGACGAGGCGCCCCGAGGCGGCCTCGTGCTCTCCGCCGCGGTCGCCGCAGAGCGCGAGGTCGTCGCCGAGCTGCTCGGCGCCGGCGCGCGGCTCGAGATCGCCACCAGCGCGGCTGGCCCCTATGCCGGCTCGCGCATCACGCGCGTGACGTTCGACGAAGCCGACCACGGCCCCCCGACGGTCCTCGAAAACCCAGGTCCATAGCCGGCGCGCTCGACGTGCGCTGCGCCGACGTCGGTCCGTTTGCGGGCTGTGTTGGGGCCGTCTGCATCTACGATGCGGCAGTGGCTACGAACCTGAATCGGCGGCTCCTCTCGCGCGCCGCGACGCGCGCCCATTGGTACCCCTTCGCGCGGCGCGCCGCCGTCGTCGTCGCCGTGCTCGCGCTCGTCGGCGCGGTCCTCTCGCAGCTCAACCTGAAGCGCGACCTGCACCGCCTCGATGCCGCGATCCTGTCCGGCAGCCCGGAGGGTAGCTACCACGCCATCGCCGCGGACCTCACGGTCGTCGCCGCGAAGGAGAACGGCAAGCTCCGCGAGGTCCCGAGCGCAGGCTCGCTCGAGAACGTCGCGCGTCTGCGCGCGGCGAAGTCGACGTGCGAGGTCGCGTTCGCGCTCGCGCAGGACGGCGGCGATTGGGGGCCTCCCGGGGAGCTCGAGCTCATCGGCCGGATGCCGAAGGCCGAGTCGGTCGTGCTCCTCGGCAAGGAGGCCGACAAGCTCACCGAGCTCTCGCAACTCGCGCACGTGCGAATGGGCGCCGGGCCGGAAGGGAGCGGCGCCGCGCGGCTCGCGACGCAGCTCTTCGCGATCCCGGAGCTCGCGGCCCTCGGGGTCGAGCTCTCCCATCGCGGCGCGAGCGAAGAGCTGGCGATGCTCGCCGACGGGCGCCTCGATCTCGCGCTCGTCGTGATCGACGAGGACGCGCCGTGGCTCGGCGACACGGTGCGCGGCGGCATGCAGATCGCCGGCCTCACGCACCTCGACGTCGTCGCGCGCCGGCTGCCGCATTTCAAGACCGGGCGCATCGGCGCCGGGGAGTTCGACGCGGTGCGCGTCATCCCGGCGCAAGACAAGCGCGTCCTGCGCGTCGAGACGCTCGTCGTCGGCAACCGCTGCGCCGGCCGCTCGGCGACGCTGGATCTCATGAGCGCCCTCGTCCAGCGCTTCCCGGATTTCGTCCGGCACAACAAGGGCTCGGCGAACACCACGGGCCTCCCGCTCGCGGCGGCCGCGCGCGGCTTCTTCGACCACGAAGGCCCGGAGCTCGCGGACGAGTACGTTCCGTGGCTCGTCGACGTGATGCCGCCGGCCAACTGGGCGTACGTCGTGATGGCGGTGAGCGTGCTCTTCAACGTCATGGGCATGGGTCACCGCTTCCGGCTCTGGCGCATCGACGCCGCCCGCGTGAGCCTGGAGGCCGAGCTCGCCGCGCTCTTCGGCAGGGCGACGACGCTCGGCGACATCGCGCGCGCCAACGCGGGCGCGGAGGAAGCGAACGCACGCGCGCAGCTGCCGCGCGTCGAGGTGATCGTGCGCGACCTCGAGGCGCTCGCCGAGCGCTCGCGACGCTACTCGCTCTCGGTGCTCGTCCCCATGGGGCAGGAGATGGCATACCGCTACCAAGAGGGCGTCATCTACGAGACGCTCACCGTGCTGCGCGACTTCGTGCGCCGCGCGCGCGCGGCGATCCCCGCTTAGCGCGCTTCGAGGCGGAGCGAGGGCCGGCGCGGCCCGACAGAGCATTGCGCGCGCGCGTGCGCAGTGCGACGATCGCGAAGTGCCAGTGGACTTTCTGCCCGCGCTCGTCGCCGAGGTCACCGAGGAGGAGCGCGACTTTCTGACGGGCGTGGCGCTCGCGGGCGGGACCGCGTTCGTGCGCGTCGCGTCGCCGCCCGTGAGCGACGCGCATCACTCGCTCGAGCTCGTCACCCGCGGCAAGCTGGACAAGGTGGTCCTCTTCGCGCAGCGCGCAGGCCACCCGACCCACGACGGCTGTCCCCTTCGCTTGAGCCTCCCGAGCCCGACGGGGAGCATCCGCGCCCCCTCGCAGAGCGCGCCCCCTCGCGACCGCGGCTACGACCCGCCGCCGATGCGCGCCCGGGCCCACTCCTCGCCTTCGTACGGCGCCCCGCCGGCGCAGTCGCCGTCGTTCCGGCCCCCGGCGCGCTCCTCGCCCTCGATTCCGCCCGAGCGCGCCTCCTCTCCCTTCCTCCCGCCGCCCGAGCGCGGCTCCTCCCCGTTCCTCCCGCCGCCCGAGCGCGGCTCCTCCCCGTTCCTGCCGCCTGCGCGCTCACCGTCGGTCACGTCGGAGGCGCGACCGAGCGCGGCGCCGCCCGTGCGTGGTTCGATGCGGCCGCGCGCCCCCGTGGACATCGACCTCACGCCGGAGCACGGCTCGCTCCTTCCGGCGCCAGGCGAAGCGGGCATGGTCCGAACGCTGGCGGAGGAGGCGGCGGCCTACGGCGGGGTTGACGCGAACGCGCAGCGTGACGAGGGGCTCTCGTCGCCGGACAGCGGCCGGTGGGCCGAAAAGGGCGCCGGGCATCTCTCATGGTCGCCGACGGCCATGCCTTCGAACGCGCCGCCCGCCGATTTCGCGGCGTTCCTTCGGCGCATCGCCGAGACGCACGACCCCGACAGGTTCGCGGGGCTCGTCGCGCCGATGCGCCGGGAGGTGCCTTCGCTCATCGCGAAGGGCGAGCTCGCGCAAGCGTGGCGTCTTGGCGTCACGCTCGATCTCATCGCGCGAGAGCCGACGAGCGGGGTCGCGCGCTCGAGGGCGGCGGTCGCGGCGCAGGCGCTCGAGGTCTACGTGGACGCCGCCATCTTGGGCCAGCTCGGGCCGCGCGCGCTCGAGGCCGCGGACGACCGCGAGCGGCCGGCCGCCAAGCTCCTCGTGCTCGCCGGGGACGCGGGCGCGCGGGCGCTCTACGCCGCGCGGGTGAAGCGCGACACCTCCGAGGCGCGGGGCCGCTTCGTCGCGACGCTCCTCGAGTTCGGGGTCGCGGCGTCGCCGATGATTTGCGCCGCGCTCGGGCACCTCGAGGCGCGGCTCACGACCGCGCCCGGTGCGGTCGAGATCGCAGAGGACCTGCTCCGGGGCGTCGCGATGAGACCGGACGAGGCGACGGGACAGGTGCTCGCCCGCTACGCGCAGCTCCCGATCGCTGTCCTCGCGCATCGAGCGGCGCTCGCGCTGCCCGCCGTCGCGGGCGCGAGGGCGCGGCCGCTCCTCGCGTGGATGGCGTCGCGCAGCGAAGACGCGGTCGTCCTCGCCGCCCTCGAGGGGCTGCGCGCCCTCGGCGCGCTCGACGAGCCCATCGTGCGCAAGCTCGAGCCGCTCGTGCTCGGCACGTCCGGAGCGCGCTTACCCGTCCGCGTCGCGGCGGCCCAGGCGCTAGCGACCGCGTGGGGCCAGTGCCAGCCGCTCGCGCGCACGATCCTGACGCGCGCGCTCGAGGGGGCCGCCGGCGGCGACGGAATGGATGACTTCATCGTGGCGGCGGCGAAGACGTTGATGACCCTCGGCGGGGACGGGGTGATCGTCTCGCAGCTGTGGACGACGAGCAACCCTACCCTTCGCGCACGCCTCGACCTCGTCGTTCGCGGGGGCTGAACGGCGCAGACCTGCGCCGACGGGCGCGCGCTCAAAACAGCGCCGACACCGTCACGCCGAGGATGTACGCGCGCGCGTTGCCGATCGCCTGCCCGCCGAGCGTGAACTCGTCGTACGTGAGGACGAGCATGTCGCCCGAGACGCCGGCCTTGAAGCTCTCCATGATCCCGAAGATGCGCCCGCCCGCCGGCCGCACGCTGTAGAGGGCGCGCGCCCCGACGAGCCAGCTCGAGAACGGCGACAGCTCGCGATCGCCCGTCCAGTACTGCCCCTTCGGCCCGAGCGGTCGATCGCCGCCGGTGTAGTCGTCGCTCCAGAAGACCGCGCCCGACTGCTTGTAGTAGCGCCCGCGCGCCATCACGCGCAGCGACTCGCCGAGGTACTTTTCGAGCTCGACCTCGCCGGTGCCGCTCTTGACGTTCCAGCTGTCGTAGTAGCCGCGCAGCCCGAAGCGCACGGCCGCCTTGATCGGCTTGATGAACAGGTTCGCGCGCAGGGCGACGGCCTCGCGGAAGCGGTTGTCCGGCTCGTGCTCCTGCCCCTTGAGCCCCTCGCCGAGGATGACGCTTCGGTAGGGGTTACTCTGAAAGCCGCTGTTCACCTGCGCCGTGTAGACGAGCTGGGTGACGAAGATCGGCGTCCACGCCTGCGACCACGCGCCCTGGAAGCCGTCGACGCCGATGTCGCGCGTCGTGCGGAGGGGATTGTTCTTCGTGAAGCAGCCGCTCGAGTCCTCGAGCGCGCGGAAACGCGCGGGCGCGTCGCCGGCGGATTGGGTGCGGTCGCAGACGCGGTCGAAGTTGCGCGCGTAGCTGATCTCGAACTGCGAGTTGTGCTCGTAGGTGTCGGTCCGCGCGGCGACGTTGAACGAGTTGCTCTTGTAGTCGTTCTCGGTCGAGTACGCGTAGCCGCCGGTGAGCTCGACGCTCTCCTTCTTGAGCGTGAAGCCGCCGCGCGCCATGTTGCGCAAGTCCTTCACGCTCGCGGCGGTGATGACGTCGGCGCCGGCGTGCGAGCGCGCGTAGGCCGGGCCGGCCTTGACGGCGACGCTCGCGCCGCTGACTGTGTCGGCCTCCCAGCCGGCGCGGACCCTCAGCCAGTCCGTGGGCGCGACCTCGAGGTCGGCGCCGGGCGTGTAGACCGTCATCTTCGTGCGCGTCGGCGACTCGTGGTAGAGCGTGTGCGTCGTATCGAACGTGACGACCTCCGCGCGCGCCGTTCCCTCCGCCGCGGCCACGCCGGCGACGAGCCCTATGGCGGCGAGGATTCGCGCGCGCGCGCGAAGCGTCAGTTGCACCCGCACCCTCCGCCGGCGGCGCTCGACCCGCCGTACGCCCCCTCACGGTTTTCGAGCGCGTGGCGCAGCTGCGCGGCCGCATGCGGATCCCCCTCGAACTGCATGATGGGATCGGCGAGCACCGAGCGCTCCTGCGGCTTCACCGTGGCGCAGGCGGAGCCCAGCGTCATCGCCATAAAAATAATCAATAGCGAACGTTTGCGATTCATTTTAGAAGTAAACTCCTAGGCCGCCCGCGTAGGTCTGCGCGTTCTTGAAGGTGTCGGCCGTGAAGAGCGTGAGGTTCGTGACCTCCACGCGGACGAGGATGCGGCCGCGGAGCGCGAGGAGGAAGCCGCCCCCCGCGCGCCCGACGTAGAAGTCTTCGCGCTTGAGCACGAACGAGTCGGAGTTGGGGAAGACGCTGAGCCCGCCGCCGCCGATGCCGACGAACGGCGAGAGCGGCCAGCTCGGCGCGAGGTGCACCGTGATGCCGGCACCGTAGAGGATCTGCGCCCCGTCGGCGGTGAGCGCGTCGCCGAGGAAGCCGTCGAGCGTGATCGTCTCGTGGAGGACGAGCGACGGTCGCGCCTCGACGTACCCGAAGCCCTGTTGGCCGCGGTCGGTGATCGGGATCGACAGGACGCCCGCGACGATCGCGAGGCCGCCACGGGTCCCCGCGA
>JAYVXL010000138.1:0-2436 GCA_043785185.1 Myxococcales bacterium | reverse complement strand
GGCATCGATCGACGCGCTATTCGAAGTAGAGGTCGCCGCGGAGCCGAAGGCCGAGGAGTGAGCCCGACATGCTAGCATGTGCATAACGGCGGCGAGCTGCAACTCCAAGCCGTGACGCGTGCGCGCGCGAGGCAACAGTTGCGATTGACGACGTGCATGCTCGATCTCCGGGAGGGCGCGGCCAGCGCGGTCAGTACACGCCCACGCGCGCGTCGTGCGACTCCAAGAGCTCGAGCATCCGCCCACGCGCGGCCGGCAGAGCGGGCGCGAGGTTCACGCGCTCTTGCGGGTCGAGGTCGAGGTCGAAGAGCTCGTCGGACCGGGCCATGCGATCGCGGACGAGCTTGAAGTGGCCGTCCACGACGCCGGTCGATAGAAAATGCACCGGGCCGCGCCAGAGATCGGCGCCGAGGAAGATTGGGCGCGCGGGCCGCGCCGGCGCGTCGGGCGTCCCGTACGCGACGAGCGACCAGGGATCGGTGTCGGGGCGCGGCGCGAGGCCGGCCAGCTCGAGGACCGTCGGGGCCAGGTCGGTGAGCGAGACGCGTTCGCCGACGGTCTCGACGCGGCGGCCACCCGGCAAGCGCAGGAGGATTAGCGCGCGCACGTCAGGCTCGTACAGCGAGTTGCCGTGCGCGGTGAGACCGTGCTCGCCGAAGAGCTCCCCGTGGTCCGAGAACACGATGACCGCGGTCGCGTCGCGATCGGTCCGCGCGTCGAGCGCGCGCAAGTACCGCCCGAGCTCGCGGTCGCAGTACGCGACGGCGCTATCGTACTGGTCCACAGAATCATCGCCGAACGGAAACTCCGGCTGCGCCGCGTACGGATCGTGGCCACACTGGTAGTGGACGAAGTGGAAGAACGGCGCGCCGGCGGTCGCGCGCGCGAGGAGGCCAAGCGCCGCATCGGTCGTCAGTTGCGCGGAGCGCGGGTACGTCGCGGCCCAGTCGTCCACCGGCCACGGCGTCTCGAACGACGCGAAGCCCTGCTCGACGCCGTGGATGTGCTGCTGCACATACGAGATCGTGAGGCCGCGGCGGTCGTAGCCCGCCTCCCCGAGGCGCTCGGCGACGGTCTCCGCCGTTGGGAAGAGCCAGTAGTCCGGCCCGCCGGCGTAGTCCTGGGGTACGGCGGCGCCGTCCTTTCCGGTGAAGACCGCCGCGATCGCGAAGCGCGTCGACGGCATGGGCGAGTACGCGCGCGCGAACCAGGTCGCCGACGCGCGGAAGGCGTCGAGCGCGGGCGTCTTGCGACGGTAGCCGGCGAAGCCGACGTGGTCCGGGCGGAGCGCGTCGAGTTGCACGAGGACGACGTTCGCGCGCGGGGGCAGCGTGACGGGCCGTGGCGCCGAGGGCGCGACGGCGGGAACGTAGGTGCGCGCGTCTGCGCCGCTGCAATTCTCGTCGACGCCGTTCTCCGGCACGTCGGCGGCGCCGGGGTTCTTCGCGGCGTCGCGATCGTCGCAGTCGCCGCCGAGCAGGATCGGAGAGAAGCCATCGCGGTCGGCGTCGACGACGCGCCGCGCTGCGGCGATGGCGAGCGACGCGTAGGGCGAGCGCGCGACGACGGCGACCTGCGCCTCGGGGGGTACGCGCTCGAGAAGCGCAGCGCCGAGCGCCGCGAGGGCGGCGAGGCCGAGCGCGAGCGCCGCGAGCGCGCGCCGACCCAGGGTGACGTCTCCGTCCCGGAACCTCACGACGCCCGCCGCGAGACCGAACAAGAATGAGACAGGCGCCACCGCGAACGCGATGGGCAAACGCGCCGCGAGCACCACCGCGAGCAAGAGGCAGGCGACCGCGAGCGTCCACTGCGCGTCGACGCGCCCGCGGAGTCGCGGAGCGCGCGCCTCGAGACGAGCGAGCCCGCGCGCGAGGTCCGACGACGCGCACCCAACGACGACGGCCGCGATGACGAGGAGGCCGTCGTTCACGGCGAGCGCCACGCCGAGCGCGACCCCGGTGCTGACGTGCGCGGTCAGCCATTCCCCGAGGCGCTGCGAAAGCATCGAGGTCGCGGCGACGGAGAGCGCGCCGAGGACGCCGAGGATGCCGGCGAAGCGGGCACGGCCGCCAGTGAGCACGCGCGCCATCGCGCGCGCGCTGCGGCGCAAGATCGGGCGGGACAGGGCCCAGGCGATCGCGCCGGCGCCGAGGACCAGGAGTGGGGCGACGAGGAGCGCCGCGACGAGCCCAGCCGCGACCGCGACGAACGTACCCGGCCGACCCGTTACCCGAGCCGTCGCCGACCCCTCGCCGATGGCGCAGAAAAGGGCGCCGGAGAGGAGCGGCGCGAGCACGCGGCCGAACGCACCTGACGGCGCGCGCGCGCGTTCGGGCGTCGGCGCGTTGTCGGGCGCCGTCTCGCGCGGCACCTCGGAGGCGCGCGCGTCGCCTTCCCGCCTCAACCACCCGATCCCCATCGTCGCGCAAGAGGGGC
>JAYVXL010000137.1:0-2445 GCA_043785185.1 Myxococcales bacterium | reverse complement strand
CGTCGAGGCCGTCGAGCGTGACGTTCGTGCCGGGCTGCGGGATGCAGTTCGGGAAGGTGGTGCCGCCCGTCTGGGAGTTCGCGTAGCACGTCGGCGTGAAGCCGTTCACCGTGACGACGGTGGGCCCCGTGACGGTGCTGTTCGCCGGCGTCGCCCAGTCGACCTTCATCGACCAGATGTCGAGCTCGTTGTACGGCGCCGCGCACTGGCTGTAGTCGAACTGGAGGAAGTACCCTGGCTCGCCGATCGGCGGCGGAATGGGGCCGTCGAGGCTCACCGGCAGCGCGCCGAAGACCTGGAACGGCTGCACCGCGGGACACGCCGCGCCCGCCGTGAAGGGCTTGAGGAAGCACTGCTGCGTGGCGGCGACGCCCTGGACCATCTTCGCGCGGTCGTAGGCGCAGAAGTCCTCGCCGGCGTACGAGGCGGCGCCGAACTCGTTGAACGACGCGTAGTACGCGTCCGGCCACACGCCGAACTTGCCGTAGTCGTTGACCGCGTGCGGGTACGAGAACTCGTAGAGCGAGTATGCGCCCGTCGGATCCGGCGTCTTCGAGACGGCGACGCACTGGAAGGAGGGACCGGCATCGACGCTCGTGTTCGGCAGCGCGAACTGCGTGATGAGCCACCGATCGGCGAGCTGGTCGTAGACGACGACGGGATCGCCGTCGTTCTGGACGCGGCACGGATCGCCGGCCGCGAGCGCGCTGAAGAGGGTGTTCACGTGCTTGGGCCCCGAGAGGAGGGCGCCCGCCTTGCTCCAGATCGCGACGCCGGAGGCGCCGTTGATGTTCGTCGTCTGGACGTAGTGGTTCGGGCCGACGGCGCCGTTCGTGTCCGGCGGCGTCGAGCAGTTGCCGAGGCCGCTTACGCACGGCCCGCCGTTGGAGCGTCCCTGCCCGGCGAAGCTCCGGATCGTCGCCGGCATGCTCACGATCGGCTTGGTCGACTGCACGTTGGCGTCGCGCGCGACGCTCTTCGTCGAAGACGCGCCACGGCGGAACGGTGGACGGAGCGGCTCGTGGTCGGTCTCCTCGGTCTCGCCGAGCGAATCGGGCAGCTTCCAGAACGGCTCGGAGACCGTGACCTGCGACAGCTGCACGCGCGCCGCGCGCTGCACGACGGCGCGCGAGGTGTCGGCGGGCGGGCCATTCACGCTCGACTGGAGCGCCTCGACCTGCGGCGGAGCCGCCGCCGACGGGCCGTCGCCGCGCCCCCCCTGCCCGTCCCCGCCGCCGCCGCGATCGGCGGAGCAGGAGACCGCGAGGACGACGGTGAGGCCGACGATGAGGGAGCCGAGAGCGCGCGTGCTTCCGCCGAGGGGTGCCATTCGGAGAGTGTATCACCGCAGGGAGGCGCGGAATTGGCGGAAGCGCACCGGGCTCGAATCGCCCATCACGCAGGCGTCTCGTGCGTCATCGACCTGCGCGGGAGGTCGGCGTCGCGCCCGCGGTCACAGGAGGGCTGACCTCAATGTCAGCCGCTCCCATCGGGGGACCGGCCTCACCTGGGCGCCAATCGGGCCGCACTGCGCGCGGTACGTGAATTGCTCCTGCCGGTGCCATGAAGAGGCTTCTCCTTGGCGTCCTCCTGACGTTGGTCCTCGCGAACCTGCGGTGCGCCGTCGTGACGCGTAGCTGCACCCTCGTGGGCTGCCAGAGCGGCGCAGAGCTCCAGGCCGGGGTCGTTCACGTGGCGACGCCCGATCTCACGAAGGTGGTGATCACCGCTTGCAAGAACGGGCGCTGCGCGAGCGGCGTTCCGAGCGTGGAGCGGCAGCCGTGCGGTGCAGGGGTGAGCGGGTGTCCGGCCTCGGCGAGCTGCTCGCTGACGGGCCCCCTCGCGGCGTCCCCTGGGGCGGTCGACTGCATCCTGTATCCGAGCGGTGCCGCGGACCTGACGACGGATACGCAACGCTTCGCGGCGTACACCCTCTCCATCCGCTTCAACGCGTTCGACAACGCCGCGCGCGACGCGCTCACCAACGGCGACACGTACACGGCACGGGTCGTCTCCGGCGGGACGGTCCTCCTCGACGTGGAGCGAACCGCGACGTACACGCAGACCTACCCCAACGGGGTCGACTGCGACGGCGCCAACGGCTACTGCCGGTTCGCGTCGCTGCGGTGACGCGCTGAAAATGGCGCGGCGCACGGACGCGAAACTTCCAAGGCCTGAGCGCGTACCTCCGACGAATGAACGCTCGAGGACCTTCGCTGCGGGCTCGACGGCGCGTATTTCCCCGCGCGGCTGATGAGGCGCCCGCCCGCGAAACGCCCGCGGCGCAACTGGCGGAAGCGCACGGGAATCGAACCCGCCTAGGACGCTTTCGCGCCCCACACCGGTTTTGAAAACCGGGGCCGGCAGCCAGCCGACTGGCGCTTCCAGGGAGGAATCTAGCAGTCCTTCCACGCCTTCTGTCAAAGCGGGTCCGACGGGCTTACC
>JAYVXL010000136.1:0-8157 GCA_043785185.1 Myxococcales bacterium | reverse complement strand
TGGGCACCGACGTCATCGACGTCATGCAAATCCACTGGCTGGGCGGCGCGCACGTCGAGCACGACGAAGGGACGTCGCGCCTCGACAACGACGAGCTCTACGAGGCGATGGAGATCGCCAAGGCCAAGGGCAAGGTTCGCTTCTTCGGCGCGACGTCGCACGACGCAAAGCGCGCGCTCCTCCTCGCGCACGCGATCGACAAGGGCAAGTTCGACATGCTGCTCGTGAAGATGAACGTGCTCGACTTTGAGTCCGCGGGGGTGCACGAGCTGCTCGCCAAGGCGAAGGCGAAGGACGTCGGCGTCGTCGTCATGAAGTCGCAGCCCGGCGGCGGCGCGATGCCGAAGGGCTACGAGAAGTCCAAGTGGAACATCTACCAAGCGAACCTGCGCTGGGTGCTCGAGCACGACGTCGCGTGCGTCGTGCAATCGCAGATCGGGACGGACGAGACGGCGCAGGACCTCGCCGTGGGCGCGACGCAGGACCGCTTCGGCCTGCGCGACGGCGCGCTGCTCGAGACGTACGCCGAGGCGCTCAGCCCGGACTACTGCCGCAGCTGCGGCGCGTGCGAGGAGGCGTGCCCGGACGGCGTGCGCGTCGGCGCGGTGCTGCAGTTCGCGATGTACGCCAAGCACTACGGCTGGCCCGAGCGCGCGCGCGCGCATTACGCGGCGCTCCCGGCGGGCGAGCGCTGGAGCGAGACGTGCGCGTCGTGCGGCGTCTGCACCGAGGCGTGCCCGTACGGCGTCGACGCGCAGGGGCGCGTCGTCGAGGCGCGCGCGCTCCTCGGCGGCGACGACGCCGGGTCGAACGGGCGAACAAGTTGACCGGCCGCGGTGCATTTTCTAGCGTGGCGGCGTGACCCGCCCCGAACGGCCCGACGCGTCTACGCCCAACCTCGAGAGCCTCGACGCCGCCTGGGAAGAGGAGGAGGTCGCGCCGGACTCGCTCGCCCCGGGCGCGCCGCGGGCGCCGATGTCGAGCGCATCGAACCTCGACGACCTCGACGACGGATGGGAGACGGTCCCCGATCCCGCCGGCGGCCCGCCCCAGCGCCGGCGCCTCTCGCCGAAGGAGCGGGCGCGGAGCAAGCGCGACAAGCAACGCGTGAAGGCGGAGCTCGCGGCGTCCAAGCAGAAGGGGAAGAAGCGCGGCGGCGCGCGGAGGGGCGAGCGCAGCGACGCGCCGGGCAGCGAGCCGCCGGAGAGCGGCGTCGGGGCGCCCGGGGCGGAGGACGACGACGCGGCGACCGAGGCGGCGCACAGCCGACCGAAGGCGGGCGAGGGCGCGGGCGGCAAGGCCGGCAAGAGCCGCGCGGCCGCTCAGGCCCGCGCGGCCGCCGATCGCGAGGCGCGCGCACGCGCGAACCGGACGCGAACGATCGTGATGGTCGGCGCGGCGCTCGTCGCGGCCGCGGGCGCGCTCTACTTCATGATGACGCACCGCTGAGCGCGCGCGCGATCGCGCACGATCACGCGCGAGCCCCGACGGGGCGCGTGGCGGCGGACACGGCGTGGCCGCTTTCTTGGGGGCGGCGCGACGGGCGAGAGAGAATGCGAGAGACCGATCCATCGAGAACGGTGAAAGTGAGCCCCATGAGCACGATGCCCCGCGTGATGGTGATGCGAATCGACGCTCCGTTCTGGGCGACGCTCGTGGCGTGCGCCCTCGCCGCGAGCTCCGCCGGAATGCTCCTCGTCGCCGCGCGCGCTGCGGGCCTCGTCGGCTGAGCCGCGCCGGCGGGCGCCGGCGTGGGCGCCAAGACGCACATGGGGTCGCGCCGATCCACGCGGGCGCAGGGCGATTTTCGCCGGTAAAACCCTCATTTTGCGGTCGCCAGTGAATGCGAAGGCCGCGCGTCCGTCTGCCGTAAAGAGCGAGCCATGCGGCGCGCTTCTTCCGCTTGACCGGACGGCCCCGAGCCGCGAACCTTTCCCAAGCTGAGATGCGCGACCCGCGGCCGCGACGCGGGCTGACCCAAGACCCAAGGAGACCCGGACATGAAGAAGGCTTTCGTCGGAACCCTCGCCGTTGCCGTGCTCGCGCTGACAGGCCTTGCGTTCGCGGAGGACCCGCAGTTCGACGTTAAGGGCGGGAAGGGCAGCATCGAGGTGGCGACCAAGGGCAACTGGCACGTAAACCAGGAGTTCCCGTGGAAGGTCACCGCCGACGGCAAGACCGTCGCGGACAAGTCGAAGGTAAGCTTCGCGGAGAAGTCCGCCAAGATCACCGGCCTGCCGGCCGGCACGCTGCACCTCAAGGGCGCCGTGTGCCTCGGCAAAGAGCAGTGCGTGCCGTTCGAGAAGGACGTGAAGGTCGACTGACCTTCGCGCCGCCGCCCTTGCCGCCCTTCACGGCAGGCGCTCCGGGGTCGGCACGCGCAGCCCACCGCGGACCTCGGCGACGATCGCCGCGGACAGCGCGGCGTCGGCCGACTCGCAGCTTCGCGTCACCTCGCCGCTCGTCGCGCCCTTGCACTCCTTGCCGCGCCGTTGGTACGCGGTCAGGATTTTCGGGCTCTCCAGCAGCGCGGTGCGCGTTCGCTCGGCGAGGTAGCGCCACGGGATCGGCGCGTGCTTGGCGGCGGGCGGGCGCCGGGCGGTGACCTCGGCGTCCTCGAGCGTGTAGCAGGTGCCGTCCCAACGCATGACGAGGAAGCCGCCCCCCGCGCCGACGACGATGCCGCCAGCGGGAGGCGTGCGCTTTCGCAGGACGAGCACCTCCTCGTCGAAGCGCAGGCGCGTGCGCGCGCTGCGACCGCCGTCGGCGTTCCACGCGTCGATGTCGCTCGCGACGAACATCCGCGTGAAGGGCGCGTCCTTCGCGAGCAGGATGAGCCCGACGTCGGGGTAGCTGCCGTCGCAGAGGCGCTTGGCGAAGCGCGGCTCGGGCGTGCAGAGCGCGCCGTCGCTCGCGCAGCTCATGGGCAAGACGCCGACGACCGCGGGCGCGACGGTCGGCTCCGACGCGGGCTGCTCAGATGGCGGCGCGGGAGGTGGAGCGAGCGGCGCGGCAGGCGGCGGCGCGGACGGCGGCGGAGCGCACGCGAGCAGGAGCGCGATCGCGAGCGGGGCGACGAGCGAGGACGGGCGAGGGGGGCGCAGGCGCACGCGCCCAGGCTACTCGGGACGCGCGGCGCTTCGCCATGCTCACGGCGCGCGCCGTGTCAGCGGCAGGTCGACGCGGCGAGGTGCAGCCCGCCGATCTCGACGGCGAGCGAAAACCCCGTGCCGTGGCCGCACGTGACGTAGGCGAGCGAAAAAAGGACGGGGACCGCGGCGAGGGCGCGGGCGAAGCGAGCGACGCGCGAGGTCGAAGGGGCGAGGGCTGCGGTCATGGGTTCCTCCAGGCTGACCGCGCGAGAACACCGCACGCGGAGGATTTGTTCGCAGAAAGATCGAGGCACCTCGCGCGCGCTCGCGCCTCGGAGCGCTCGAAAAGAGCCCTGGGTGGCATCGCATTCGTCGAGGCGCTTGACAACAAGGCCAGCCCGGCTAAGTTGCGCATCCTTCGCGGGCTACCTGAACAGGTAACCCAACTGTTTGGATCCTTTGGGGGATCGTCTAACGGCAGGACGCCAGATTCTGGCTCTGGCTATCAAGGTTCGAATCCTTGTCCCCCAGCCCCGGCAAGCCCTTGTGAGAGAGGGCGCGCTCGGTCTTCCTTCGAATCGGCACAAAGGCCCCATCGTCTAGCGGTTAGGACACCGGCCTCTCACGTCGGTAACACGGGTTCAATTCCCGTTGGGGTCGCCACTGTCTCAAGATGCTGCGGGGGCAGCATCGAGACCAGGCCAACGGTCATTGCGACGCCTGGACTTCGGCTTCGCCTCGTACAGTCGGCGGCAACCGATACGTACCCCGTGTTTCGGCGGCGTCCCGATGAACGCTATGATCATCACGACTCCGAAGAGCACGGCGAGCCCGGCGCCGAGGCTGTCCGCCTTGGAGGCGCTGCTGCAGGCCATCCCGCCGAAGGCGAGCACGAGGCCGAGCACCAGGAGCGCAACGGGCCGGGGCTCGACGAACGGCGACCCCCCACGCGCGTACGCCGGCGCTCAACAGGTGGACCGAGAGTCGAAGCTACTGCGAACCCTATCCCGGGATTCCCGGGCCCAACCGCCGAGGCGAGAAGCGTCAACGCCACGTCATCCGGCCATTGGCGCAGGTGCCGAACGCGTTGCCAATCTTGGGGACCTGGTCGCTCACCTTGATGAACGCGCCGCCGCCGGTGTCGAGCGCGGCGAGATCGCAGTTGCCGGTGCTCACCATCACCCATTTCCCGTCGGGGGACCACGTCGGGTAGGTCTCGTCGCGATCCGGTGAGGTCAGCTGCGCCGCCCCGGAGCCGTCGGCGTTCATCGTCCAGACACGGCTGTTCAGCAAGAAAGCGATCCGGGTCCCGTTGGGGCTCACCACGGGCACCTCGGGGACGTTGAGCCCCTTGTCGACGCGGGTCATCCCGCCGAACGCGGCATCGACATGGTAGATGCCGGGTGACTTGTTGAAGTTGAACTTGGAGCCCTGGAAATAAAGGCTGCCGTCGGGAGCCCACGCGGGGTGGGAGAAGAGCGCGTCCCTCACGTTCCCGAACTGCTTCACGAGCTTCCCGGTAGCGGTCTCGACGACGAAGACGCTCGGCGTGGTCCCGACGTCGTCGTCGTAGGCGACGAAGCGGCCGTCGGGCGACATCGTCGGGTTCTGGAAGACGAGGCCCCCGGTCTGCTTGACGATGATCTGCTTGGTCGAGCCGTCGCCCGAGAGGATCGCCAGATCCACGTCGCTGCAGAGAATGCGGCCGTCAGGGAGCGCCTCGGGCTCCCCGCACGTGAGAAGGCTCGTGATCGCGCCGCTCCCGAAGTCGAGCTTGTAGACCGTGCGGTTGGCGCTGTCCCCGCTGCCGTGGAAGGTAAGGGTGCCGCTGAGCCCGCCTTTGCCTCCGCCCGCGGCGGTCGTTCCGCAGGCCGCTAGCCCTGCGCAGAGCAGCCACGTTGCCGCCTGGGCCTTCGCTCGTTCCCTCATCTGTCCCTCTGGTTTCTCCCCCGCGGCGCGCTCATACGACGAGAGGCGGCGCAGGTCCAGCGTCCGTCGCGGCAGGGGCCGCGCTCCGTGCGACCGCGCCGTTTCCGACCGCACTCGGCCGAGATGGGAATGAGACAGGAATCGCGAGATGCGCGTCCGTATGACCGCTGTGCTCGCGCGCGCGAGCTCCCTTGTTTTCTCGTGGGAGGCCCCGTGCAATCACGCCATCTCGTCGCGCCCGTCGCGCTCCTCTTTCTCGCCTTTCTCGCCGTCGGGTGCGCCAAAGGCGACGCCACCGCCGACGATCCCTCCGATGCGTCTCCCACGGAGACGCCGCCCGGTGCCTTGGACGCTTCGACGCCGCCGCTCCCTCCGAGCCCGCCGAGCCCACCCAGCCCGCCGCGCGACGCGGGCGCGGGGGTCGACTCCGCGCCCGCGTGCGCGAACACCCAGACCGATCCGCAGAACTGCGGCGCGTGTGGCAAGGCGTGCGGCGCGGCGGAGATCTGCGCGGCCGGCGTCTGCGCGATCCCCTGCGAGGCCGGCGCGAAGGCCTGCGGAGCCACGTGCGTGGACACGACGACCGATCTCGCCAACTGCGGTTCGTGCGGTACGGTGTGCGCCGGCGGGGCGGCGGCGAAGTGCACCACCGGCGCGTGCTCGGCGACGTTGCACGTCCGCGCCTACATCGACGGCCGGTCCGTTCTGCTGCTCCAGGGCACCGCCGCGCACTGGCACCACTACTCGGCCGCCGCGCCGGGTCTGTGGAGCGGCAGCAACGAGGCCACGACGCTCAACACCGTGTCGTGGACTCCGGCGTGGCCCGGCGGCGGCGAGAACCGCGACTGCAACTGCGACTCTCAGCCCTCGCCTGCGATCCCGCCGGTGCCCGCGCGTCCGCAGACGGTGACGCTCCAGATCGCCCAGGCGCGAGACTCCGTCGCGATCGCCCAGCAGCCCTCTGCGGCCAACGGCTTTGCCATCGGGGTCGAGATCAACGACGGCCCGAGCGGCGCCGACTGGTACGACTTCACGGTCTCCTTTGCGACCCAGTGACCGAGGCCTCGGTGGCCCGCTACCGATAGCGCAGCGCGTTGATCAGCAGCGCGAGCCCGTCGCCCGTCCACCCACCGGCTGCGACGCTCGCAGGCAGCCCAGGCATGTTGAGGTCCACGCGGTTTCGCGGTGCGCCGCTGACCAAAACGCTCCCCGTTACGACGGCGGGGTAGACCGTGTTGCTCTGTTGCCACGCAGCCACCGGCGCCCCGGCGTTCGTCGGTGCCGTCGCGACCGGAAAGGAGGCGGTCAAGCCCAGCGACCTCACCCCGGTCAGCACGGGTGACGACGACGAGTACACGATAAACAGCGGTGTTAGCGGGCTCGGGTCGATCGTGCCGGGGCCGATGAGCATGTAGCTCGTCCTCATCCGCCCGCCGAGGCCGCCGACGTTCGGCGCGAGGTAGACGTTCCCCGCGAGCACGACCTGCCGTCCGCTCTCGAGGTACCCCGCCATCGCGTCGCCGAGCGCGGCGGGATCCTTGAAGGTCGTCTTGGACCACACGAGCGCGACGTCGGAGTTGGCCTGCATGGTGCCCTGCGTGGCCACCGTTCCTGCGTCGGCGCTTTGGTCAAAGAGCGCGAACTGGGCATTCGCCGCGGCGCCGAGCGCGCGCGCAAAGGTCAGCGCGGCGCTCGGGTCGTCGGCGAACACCAGCCCGATGACGAGGCCGGCGTCGGTGAGCCCGGCGTCCGGCGTCGCGGAGCCGTCACGCGCGGCGTCGCGCGGGGCGTCCGCGGCCGCGTCCACCGGCGACCCGCCGTCCGCCGCGCCGGGGGCGACGGGCCCGAGCGTCGTCTCATCGCACGTGAGCGCGCCGCACACGGCGCTGACGCACGCGCCTTCCACGCACGTCCGGTCGCTCGCGCACGCGACGCCCGCGCAGCTCGCGCGCATCGTGATGGGGAGGCGCAAGCGTTCGTGCGGCACGTAGCGCAGGAGGCGGCGCGCGACGACGCAGTTGGCCGCTGGGTTTACCGGGTCGCAACGCGTCACGTCGCCCGAGACGGCGGAGACGACCTCGACCGCGACCGAAGCGACGTCGCTCCCGCTCGGCACGAGCACGAGCGACCCGATCGCGCCGTTGTCGCACGCGCGCACCACGGTGGACGGCGAGCTCGAGCGCAACGCCTCGCGGCTCGCGGCGGTGATCTGGGTCCCCGCGCTCGCCACCGCGGCGCAGTCGGCGGTGGTCGTGACGTCGACGACGATCTCGGTCGGCTCGCGGCAACCGACGGCCGATGCGGCGAGCACCCCCGCGGCGAGCCATCCACGCGCCCTCACCCGGGGAGCTTACCACGAGGGCTTCCCCCCCTGAATCGGCCGCTTTTGTTACTTTTTTGGGGGGACGCCGACAGATTTCGCAGCGCCGTCGCAAAACCTGACCGCTTTCGTGGTAACGGCTGGCCGCCGTCCTCAACTTTCCCCTACCCGCGAACAGAAAGAAGACCCCGTGGCCGCTCGCATCCCCCTCGATCGCATCCGCAACATCGGCATCTCGGCGCACATCGACTCCGGCAAGACGACGCTCACCGAGCGCATCCTCTTTTACACCGGTCGAATCCACAAGATTCACGAGGTCCGCGGCAAGGACGGCGTGGGCGCCAAGATGGACTCGATGGATCTCGAGCGCGAGAAGGGCATCACGATCCAGTCGGCCGCGACGTACTGCGAGTGGCCGGGCTCGCTCGACCAGTTCCAGCCGCACAACATCAACATCATCGACACCCCCGGCCACGTCGACTTCACGATCGAGGTCGAGCGCGCCCTGCGCGTCCTCGACGGCGCCATCCTCGTGCTCGACTCGGGCAAGGGCGTCCAGAGCCAGTCGATCACGGTCGACAAGCAGATGAAGCGCTACCGCGTCCCGCGCATCGCGTTCGTCAACAAGATGGACAACCCCGGCGCCAACTACGAGCGCGTGGCGGACATGCTGAAGGAGAAGCTGAACCACCACCCGGTTCGCCTCCAGGTACCGATGGGCGCCGAGAGCGAGTTCAAGGGCATCATCGACCCGATCATCGGCAAGGCGTACTTCTTCGAAGGCACCGACGGCGAGGTGATCAAGGAGGTCGACGT
>JAYVXL010000135.1:0-2455 GCA_043785185.1 Myxococcales bacterium | reverse complement strand
CGAGCGTGACGGATCTCGTCGTCCTCGTCGTCGCGTCCGACGACGGTGTCATGCCGCAGACGAAGGAGGCCGTGAACCACGCCAAGGCGGCGAAGGTCCCGATCATCGTCGCGGTGAACAAAATCGACAAGCCCGGCGCCGAGCCGGAGCGCGTGAAGCGCGAGCTCGTCGAGCTCGGGCTCCAGCCCGAGGAGTGGGGCGGCGACACGATCTTCGTGAACGTGTCGGCGCTGACCGGCGAGGGCATCCCGCAGCTGCTCGAGATGATCGGCCTGCAGAGCGAGGTGCTCGGCCTCAAGGCGAACCCGAAGAAGGCCGCCAGCGGCACCGTGCTCGAGGCGCTGCTCGACCGCGGGCGCGGCCCCGTCGCGCGCGTGCTCGTCCAGGATGGCACGCTCAAGGTCGGCGACTTCATCCTCGCGGGCGCCGGCTTCGGCAAGGTGCGCGCGATGACCAACGAGCACGGCAAGCCCGTGCACGAGGCGGGGCCGTCCACGCCCGTCGAGATCCTCGGCCTCTCCGACGTCCCCGGCGCGGGCGATCCGATGCACGCCGTCAAGGACGCGAAGAAGGCGCAGGAGATCGCCGAGAGCCGCAAGGGCAAGATCAACAAGAGCCTCATCCCCGCCACGGCGAAGGTGTCGCTCGAGGAGCTCTCCAAGCGCATCACCGACGCGGACCAGCAAGAGCTGCGCATCGTCATCAAGGGCGACGTTCAGGGCTCGGTCGAAGCCGTCGCCGAGGCGCTCGCGAAGCTCGCGACCGAGAAGGTCCGCCTCTCGATCATTCACGCCGGCGTCGGCGCGATCACCGAGGGTGACATCAACCTGGCGATCGCCGCCAAGGCCATCGTCATCGGCTTCAACGTGCGCCCGGCCGGCAAGTCGACGTCGCTCGCCGACGAGAACAAGGTCGAGATTCGCCTCTACTCGATCATCTACAACGCGATCGACGACGTGAAGAGCGCGATGGAAGGCCTCCTCCCGCCGACGCTCACCGAGAAGCTTCAGGGCAAGGCCGAGGTCCGTCAGGTCTTCAAGATCAAGGGCGTCGCGGTCGCCGGCTCGTACGTCGTCCAGGGCCTCATCAAGCGCGGCACGAACGTCCGCGTCGTCCGCGACGGCGCGATGGTCTACGAGGGCAAGATGAACGCGCTCAAGCGCTTCAAGGACGACGTGAAGGACGTCGCCGAGGGCTTCGAGTGCGGCATCTCGATCGAGGGCTTCAACGACTTCAAGGACAAGGACATCGTCGAGTCCTACGAGATCGAAGAGGTCAAGCAGCGGCTCTGAGCGCACGACGATGCCTGCGGAGGTAAAGCGAGCGGTGCGCGTGGCGGCGCGGATCAAGGTCGAGCTGGCGACGCTGCTCACGACCGAGATCCGCGATCCGCGGATCGCCGGCGTGGTCGTCTCGCGCGTGGAGATGCCCGACGATCTGCGCGGCGCGCGCGTGTACGTGCGGCTGCTGGAAGGCGGCGACGCGGCGCGCCGAAAGGAGGCGCTGACCGGCCTGGGGCGCGCGGCAGGGATGCTGCGGCGCGAGATCGGCCTGCGCGTCGGGCTCCGCTTCGCGCCGGAGCTGCGCTTCTATTATGACGTGGGCCAGGAGAAGGTCGACCGGATCGAGATCCTGCTCGACGAGGTGAAGCGGGAGAGCGGCGAGAAGAAGAGGTAGCGAGCGGCTAGCGCGACGGCGGCACGGCGCCGCTCATGCGCAGGGCGCGAAGGACGACCTCGCCGCCGGCGCCGACGAGGGCGAGTTCGAGGCGCGGGTCCCCTTCCGCGAAGATACGGATGCCCGCGTGCTCGGGCCGCGCGTATGCGCGCGCGGTCTCGAGCACGGCGCGCGCGTGGGACGCGTCCACGCGGAACGGTGAGAATCCGGGGAAGTCGACGTCGAGCGCGGCGACGCCGACCGGGACGCCGTGCCGCTCGGCGCCGATGAGCACGCGGCGAATCTCGCGCAAGGACCCAAGCTCGCGCGGCTCGAGGCCGCACCGGGCCTCGAAGGTGGCGTCGTCGGCGGGCTCGAAGGCGCGCGCGCGGACGCCCTCGGCAACCTCGAGCCGCGGCACGTTGGACCACGCAAAGTGCACCGAGGCGGCTTCGTGGTCGACCGACATCCCGTAGCGCGTATAAAGCGCGCGCGCGGCGGTGTTCTCCTCCTTCACGTTGAGCCTCCAGCGCGCGAGGCCGAGCGCGCGCGCGCGCGCTGCGAGCGCGTCCATCAGCGTGCGACCGGCGCCGCGCTTGCGGTGGGCGGGATCGACGACGACGTGCACGACATGAAAGACCTCACCGCGCGGCCGCCCCCACGCGTAGCCGAGGGCATGCGCGCCATCGCGCAGGACGACGCTGTCGTGCGCGACGTCCATAGAGAACTGCTCGCGCGACCAGGGCGCGTCGGGGACCTTCAGCTCCGCGAAGAGGGCGGCGCAGGCGTCGTAGTCGTC
>JAYVXL010000134.1:0-2465 GCA_043785185.1 Myxococcales bacterium | reverse complement strand
CGCGGCGGCATGGCGCGTCCGGTCCGCCTGGTCACGCGCCTCGTGCGCGGCGACGCGGACGCGGGCGCGCGCCTCGATGCGGCACCCGCCACGCGCGTGCTCGACGAGCGGGTGGCCGCCACGCTCACCGACATCCTGAGCGACAAGAACGCGCGCACCGCCGCCTTCGGCGACCACAACGTCCTCGAGCTCGAGATCGACGTCGCCGCCAAGACCGGCACCTCGAAGGGCTACCGGGACAACGTCGCCGTCGGCTACACGCGCGACGTCACGGTGGCGGCGTGGGCCGGCAACTTCGACGGCACGCCGATGGCCGGCGTGAGCGGGATCGCCGGCGCGGGGCCGATCTTCCACGCCGTCATGGAGGCGGCGCTCGCGACGCACCCGGCGGCGCGCGCCCGCGATCGCGACGAGGCCTCGCTGTCGCTGGCGAAGGACGCCGCGCGCCTCGGCCTCGCGCGCACCGCCGTGTGCGCGCTCACCGGCGAAATCCCCACGGACGCGTGCCCGCACCGCATCCACGAGTGGTTGCCCGAGGCCGACGCCGCGCACGCGGCGACGTGCGCGACCCACGTGCGCGCGCGCGTCGACACCCGCAACGGACTGCGCGCCGGCCCCGCGTGCGCGCGCGACGTGACGGACGTGCGCGTCCTCGAGCGGTGGGCGTCGCCCTACCTGGACTGGGCGACGACGACAGGGCGCCCGCTCTTGCCCGTCGGCAGCTCGCCGGAGTGCCCCGCCGACCTCGCGCCGGAAGACGGCGGCGACGACGGGTCCGCGGGCGCGACGTTGCGCATCGCGTACCCGTTCGACGGCGCGAGCTTCGTCGTCGATCCCGAGCGCCCGCGCGCGCTGCAGCTGCTCGACATCCGCGTCGAGCCGGACGGCCCCGGCGTGGACGTCCGCGTCGACGGCGCACAGCTCGCGTCGCCGCGACGCTGGCCGCTGTCCCCCGGCGCGCACACGATCGTCGCGTCGCGCGGCACCGCTGCGAGCCCCCCCGTGCGAATCCGCGTGCGCTAACCTCACCCCCGAGTCCCTATGAAAATTGCCACTTGCCGCCACGCGCAGATCGGCCTCGTAGGCCTCGTCGTCCTCGCCTCGTGCGTCCACGCCCCGAGCGTCGCGCCCACCGCGACGCTCGGCCCGGCCGGGCCGGACACGGGACCGTCGCGCAGCCGCGGCCCGTTCGCCGTCGTCTACGCGGCGCCGCGCGGGCACGTCACGAGCCGCGAGCAGCCGGGCGTCACCGTCCTTTTCTCGCGCGGGGTGCGCGCCGTCGAGACCGAGGACGACGCGCGCCTACCCGCCGTGACGATCGCGACGAAGGCCGGCGCGCCGGTCTCTGGCAAATGGCGCTGGACGGGGACGCGCGGTCTGCTCTTCACCCCGCAGGGCGAGCTGCCGGGCGGCAGCGACTTCGTGGTCACCGTGCCGGCGGGCGTGCGGGCGCTCGACGGCGCGACGCTCGCGTCGCCGTACACGTTCGAGCTCGACACCGCGGGACCGCAGGTGACGGGCGTCGTCGTGCTCGGCCCAGCCGGCGTGACCGAGCGCTCGATGCCGGCGGATCCCGCGCTGCGCATCGCGTTCGATCAAGCCGTCGACCCGAGCGACGTCCTCGCCGCCGCCAGCCTCCGCGTCTACGGCGGCGACGGCGATCCCGGTGAGCGCATCCCGCTCACGGCGGCGCGCGAGACGCCGGCGCCCGCCAAGCCGGTCGTGCCCGCGTCGTACGTCGTCGTGCTGAAGCCGACCAAGCCGCTCCCGCTCGACCGCCAGGTCGAGCTCGTCCTCGATGGAAAGCTCCATGGCCAAGGCGGCCCGCACCCGATGGCGGCGCCCTTCACGCGCACTCTGCGCACGCACGGGCCGCTCCGCTTCGTCGACTTTTATTGTCCGCGCATCACCACGAACGGCCGCTGCCGCGCCGGCGGCGACGTGAAGGTCGTCCTCTCGAGCCCCGTCGCGCCTGGCGAGCTGCACGCGCACACGAAGGTCGGCAAGCTCCCGGCGCGAAAGTCGCTCAAGGCCGAGCGCCGGCGGATCGATCCGGGGACGGATCACTGGCTCGGCGTCGCGCCCAAGGTCGGCGAAAAGTACGCGGTCACGATCACCGCCGGCATGAAGGACATCTACGGCCAGACGCTCGCCAAGGACGCGTCGTTCGAGCTCGCCGTCGAGGCGCCCCTCGTTCGACCGCCGGGCGCCGCGCCTCCGCCCGCCGCGAGCGCCGCGTCGTCCGCTGCGCCGCCGCCGGAGCCGCCGCACGTGACTCCGCCGCGTCCGCCGCCGCCGCCGCGCCCCGGCGACGTGCGCCCGCGCCGCGAGAAGCTCCCGTACCACCTCGACCTCGGCCTCGTCGGCCAGGTGCTCGAGGCCGGCGCGGGCGGCGGCCACAAGATCCCGGTCGGCACCGTGAACGTGCCGACGTACGCGTCGCTCGCGACCGCGCTCTCCGAGGC
>JAYVXL010000133.1:0-8196 GCA_043785185.1 Myxococcales bacterium | reverse complement strand
CCAAGAGAAGGAGAAGCAGGAACCGGGGCAGTCGTCTCGCCATACACGTAGGAGGCGCGGCGGCGTGGGGATCGGCTCACCGATTTCCGACTCCGACTCCGACTTTGTTTACGGCTTGCACGCCGACCCTCCGCGGGCGCGGGCGAGCCGGAGCCCTCCCTCCGCTCGGTGCCGACCCGCCGGAGCACGTCGAGGCGCAGCCGATCGTTCTCTCGCAGCGTTGAGAAAGACGCGGTGTTTGTCGCGCGGCCGAAGGGCATCGCTTTTTTTCGTCCCTACGCCATAGGATGGCCGACTCGTTCATGTCGCGCGCGAACACGAGTGTCGTCCCAGGTCCCCGCATGACGCGTGCGATGCAGCGGATTTACACGCCCTTCATCTCGCAGAGGATGGGTCGCAGGCCACGCGCCATGGGGCGCTCGTGAGCCTTCGCGTCCCGAAACCGGCCGCGCTGTTCTTGGATCTCGACGGAACACTGGTCGACTCGCGCAGCGACATCGCGATCGCCTGCAACGCGGCGCGCGTCGCGCATGGCCGGCCGCCGCTACCGGAGTCCGTCGTGGTGGGCATGATCGGCGACGGCGCGCGCGCGCTCATGGCCAAAGCGTTCGCGGTGGACGAGGGTGATCCGCTCCTCGACTCCGCCGTCGCGAGCTTCCAGGCGAGCTACGTCGCGCACCCGTGCGTTCACACGACCTTTCACGCAGGCGCGCGCGAGCTCCTCGAGTACGCCGAATCCATCCGGCTTCCGCGCGTCGTCGTGACGAACAAGCCGCGGGCAGTCTCCGTGCTCCTCCTCGAGCATCTCGGCGTCGCGTCGCACTTTCCTTTCATCTGGGCGGGCGGAGACGGGCCGCTGAAGCCTTCGCCCGTTGGCGTGCTCGCGATGGCGAAGCACCTCGGGATCGACCCTCGCCTCGCGTGGATGATCGGGGACGGCCCGCAGGACGTCGGCGCCGGCAAGGCCGCGGGGTGCTTCACGGTAGGCGTTCCCGGCATCGCGGACCGCGAGCGCTTGGTCGCGAGTGAGCCCTCGCTCCTCTGCGAGAGCCTGATCGAAGTCCGTCGACTCGTCGCCGCCGCCGCGGCGTGAGCACCCTCGGCCGCGGAGCGGCTCGGTGGCTCGCGCGGATGTCACCGGGCGGCGCGGGACCGCTTCAGGGCGGGCAGACGTTGCCCGTGATGCGCCCCGACGGCGGGGGCGCGAGAGGCGCGACCGCCGTGCTGTTCGCCCCGAAGTAGGCGACGAGGGCGTCCAGATCGATCTCGCCGCTGACGCGGCTCGTGCCGGCCTTGAACACGGCGAACGAATCGCCGCCCCCCGCGACGAAGGCGTTCACGGTCACGCGGTAGCTGGCCGCCGCATCGATCGCCACGCCGTTGAGCTTCAGCGACGCGCCGTCGACGGTCCCGACCTTGGCGACCGCGTCGTAGGTGTACGCGTAGCTGAAGCCCTTGGACACCTGGAGAATTTGCGGCGCGACGCCGGCGAACTGCTGGTCGAGGGCCTGCTTGATTTGGGCGCCGGTGAGGGTCATCGTGACGAGGTTGTTGCTGAACGGCTGAACGCCGAAGGCCTCCTCGTAGGTGACGGTTCCGGTGGTCTTCGACGCCGAGGCGGCGGAGATGTCGGCGCGGATGCCGCCCGGGTTCATGAACGCGATCTGCGCCCCCCCTGCCGCCGCGGGGCTCGTCGCCGCGAGCTGCGCGTCGGCGATCACGTCGCCGAGCGGCGTCTCGCACGACGTGACGTGGGCGGTCTGGCCATTGCCGATGAGATCGGCCGTGATGTACCCGATCACCTTCTTGCGCAGCGGGGCCGATTTCGTCCCGTACGTGGCGATGAGGCTGGCGATGTCCGGGTCCACCGCGACGTCGCGCGTGACGGGAACGTTGTGCGCGCGCTTGGTGAGGACTTTGTGCGCGACCGGATCGATCGTCAGATCGATCTTCGTCACCACGCGGCCGAAGCTGGCGGCGCTCGTGACGAGCCGTCCGTCGATCGTGCAGTCGTAGGCCTGGTGCGTGTGGGCGCTGATGACGACGTCGACGGCCGGGTCGAGGCCCTTGGTGCCCGCGTCGACGTTGCCACGCAGGATCGGCAGGAGATCGCCGCTCAGCCCCGAGCAGCTGTCGTACGTGCCGGTTGCGTCCTGGAACCCGCCTTGGTGGAGGAGCACGACGATCGCGTCGACGCCCTTGGCGTGGAGCTCCGGCACGAGCGCGTTCACGGTCGCGACCTCGTCCTGGAAGGAGAGCCCCGCGACCGCGCTCGCGACCGTCACGCTGGGCGTGTCGTGGAGGGTCATCCCGATGAACGCCACCTTGGCTCCGCCCAGCTCCTTGATCGCGTACGGCGGGAACACGCTCATGTTCGTCGCCGTGCTGTCGACGTTGGCGGCGAGGTACTTGTACGTCGCCCCGGGGAAGTTCCCGAGCCCTGCGTCGCAGTCGCCGAGGGAGCAGCCGCCGTTCTGGAGGCGCAGGAGCTCGGTGAGACCTCGGTCGAAATCGTGGTTCCCCACGCCCTCGAAGTCGACGCCCATCGCGTTCATGGCGAGGACCGTCGGCTCGTCGCGAAAGAGGTTCGAGAGGAGCGGGCTCGCGCCGGTGATGTCGCCCGCGGATACGATGGCGGTGTTGGGGTTGCCGGCGCGGAGCGCCTTGAGGTGCGTGGCGAGGTAGCCCGCGCCGCCCGCCAGAATCTTCGCCGTGCCCGCGTCGGGGTTCAGCTTGACGCCGGCCTCGGCGCCAGCGTCGGCGAGCGGGTCGGCGATGGGGACCGTGACGAGCGCGCTGCTGCCGGTCGGGGGCTCGAGGTTTCCGTGGAAGTCGTTGATCGCGAGGAGCTGCACCGAGACGGGGGCACCGCCGTCGGTGCCGACGGGCGCATCGGGGGGAGGGTTGGGGGCGTCGGCGCTCGCGTCGCCCGCGGGCGGGGGCGCCCCTGGGTTGCTGTCGCTCCCGCACGCGGCGAGGATGCTGCCTCCGAGAATCGTCGAGAGAACAAGGGCGGCGGCGATACGCGAGTCCAGCTTCATGGGCCGTGCATTACTACGAGAGTAGCCTCCGGCCAAGCCTTCGCGTGAACCTCCGGCCAAGCCTTCGCGTGACGCGACCCGTCACACAAATGAAGCGCGTTCGGCCTTTTCATCGGCCGACAAACGACTACGCTCCGCGCCATGCAACTCGGCTTGTTTCGCGCCGGCGGCGCGGCGTTCGGACTCTTGGGAATCGCAGGCCTCGCGCTCGTCGCGACGGCCTCGTGCAACGGCGATCAACGTGACGTCTCCCGGGAACCGGACGCGTCGCCCACGACGGCGGCCCCCGCCGCGGCGGCGAAGGCTGCGCCGACGACGCCGAACTACTTCGCGGGCCCGCCGGACACGTCCGCGTCGATCGTCAAGCGCGGACCACGCGTCGACGTCGCCATGCCGCACGAGACCATCGCGTTCCGCGACATGCCGAACCTTCAGGGCCGCGACGGCGAAGAGGCCGACGAGAAGCACGAGCACGCGCCGGGCATGAACCCGAAGCCGTTCGCGCACGCCGGCGCCGATCCGGTCGTGCAGTCGCTCCTCCCGCGCGTCACGATGCCGGTCACCGTGCAGAGCTTCGTCGGCCAGGGCACGACGCTCGGCGGCTGCGTCTTTCCGCGGCCGGACGCCGGCGAGCCGGCCGGATGCACGACGCGCGGTGACCCGCCGGACACCGTCGGCGCCGTGGGCCCGAACCACTACGTGCAAGCGATCAACAGCGGCATCGCCATCTGGAGCAAGTCGGGCGCGCTGGTGCAGGCGCCGAAGTTCACGAGCACGCTGTGGACGAGCCACCCCACGACCGACGGCAACAAGTGCGGCGCTTCGCCGGCGGCCGGCGGCGACTGGGGCGACGCGGTCGTCATGTACGATCAGATGGCGGACCGCTTCATCATCACGCAGTTCGACATCACCAACGGCGTCAACGGCAACACCGGGCCGTCCTACCAGTGCGTCGCGGTCTCGAAGACGGGCGATCCGACCGGCGCGTACTGGACGTACGACTTCCAGTACCCGGTCGCGATCAACGACTACGGCAAGTTCAGCGTGTGGCCCGACGCGTACTACGCGAGCTTCAACGACTTCGACCCGTTCTCGACGGGCGCGACGCTCTGCGCGTGGGACCGCGCGAAGATGCTGGCCGGCGCGCCGGCGACGCAGCAGTGCTTCGACAACGGCGGCTTCGGCATCCTGCCCGGCCACCTCGACGGCCAGATCAAGCCGCCGATCGGCGAGCCGGCGTTCTTCCTCGGCCTCGGCAACGGCTCGAGCGTCGACCTCTACAAGTTCCACGTCGACTGGACGACGCCGGGGAACAGCACGTTCACCGGCCCGACGTCGATCCCCGTCGCCGCGTACACGCCGCTCTGCAACGGCGGCAGCTGCGTGAAGCAGCCCGCGCCCGGCAACGCGCTCGGGTCGCTGGGCGACCGCTTGATGTTCCGCCTCTCGTACCGCAACTTCGGCACGCACGAGGCGCTCTTCGCCAACCACTCCGTGAGCTCGGGCGCCACCGGCGGCGTGCGCTGGTACGAGATCCGCAGCCCGAACGGGACGCCCGCGGTGTTCCAGCAAGGCACGTACGCGCCGGCCGACAGCAACTACCGCTGGATGGGCAGCCTCGCGCAGGATCAGGCGCAGGACATCGCGCTCGGCTACGCGCTCTCGGGCCCGGCCACGAGGCCCTCGATCGCGTGGACAGGCCGCGTCGCGACCGACACCCTCGGCGCGATGGGCCAGGCCGAGGCCGTCATCCTCGCCGGCTCCGGCGTCGAGACGGGCACCTTCAGCAACGGCCAGCCTGCCAACCGCTACGGCGACTACAGCAACATGACGGTCGATCCGACCGACGACTGCACCTTTTGGTACACGCAGGAGGCCTACCCCGCGAACGGCATCTTCAACTACGACACCCACGTCTCGTCGGTGAGGTTCCCGAACTGCGCGGCGAACGACTTCACGATCGCGGTGACGCCGCCGACCAACAACGTCGTCCGCGGCGCCACGGCGACGTACTCGGTCACGACCACGTTGCAGCAAGGCACGGCCGAGGGGATCGTCCTGAACATCCAGGATCTCCCGTCCGGCGTGACCGGCGTGTTCGCGCCTTCGACGGTCACAGCTGGCGCGACCTCGACCTTGACGCTCTCGGCCACGGCCGGCGCGCCGCTCACCGGCAGTCCGGCGCCGACGTTCACCGTGATCGGCAAGGCCGCGTCCGCGGTCCACGCCGCGACGGCGCAAATCTCGGTCGGAACGTGCGTGCCCCTGACGACGTGCCCTGGCGGCCAGAATTGCAACACCGCGCCCGACGGCTGCGGCGGCACGATCAACTGCGGCACGTGCATCACGCCGCAGACCTGCGGCGGTGGCGGCGTGACGAACGTGTGCGGCTGCACGGCGGGCGGCACCTGCGCGGTCGGGCAAAACTGCGGCACCGTGCCCGACACCTGCGGCGGCCAGAAGTCCTGCGGCACCTGCACCTCGACGCAGACCTGCACCGCGGGCGTCTGCGTGAACGTCCCGGTCGACGCCGGCACCGACTCCGGCACCGACTCCGGCACGGACGCGGGGTCGTCGGGCAGCTCCGGCAGCTCCGGTTCGTCGGGCAGCTCCAGCTCCTCCGGCGGCTCGAGCTCGTCGGGTGGCTCTAGCTCCTCGGGCGGCTCGAGCTCGTCGGGCGGTTCGAGCTCGGGCGGCTCCAGCTCTTCGGGCGGTTCGAGCTCGGGCAGGCCCGGTTCCTCGGGCGCGTCCGGCTCGTCGGGCTCGACCGGCGACGCGTCGAGCGACGCGGGCAGCGGCGGGGGCGGCGATTCGGGCGGCTGCGGCTGCCGCACGGTGACGTCGCGCACGACGTCGCCGTGGACGGTCTTCGCGGCGAGCGGCGTCGGCGTGGTCGGCATCCTTCGCCGCCGCCGCCGTCACGCCAAAGAGCGCCGCGCGATCTGAAGGCGAGCGCTCACGTCAGGTAGCGATCGCGCCACACGCCGGCGGCGTCGCGCTGGATGACGAGCACGCTCGCGTTCGGCGGGTTCGGCTCCTCCTCGAACCAGTCCACCGGCAGGTTCATCCACGCCATCCTGAGCGCGCGCTGCGACACGCCGTGCAAAAAGAGGAGGTGGTGCCTGAAGTCCGAGCGGTGGAGCTTGCCGAAGAACGTCATCGTGCGCGTGACGACGTCGGCGCGGCTCTCGCCGTTCGGGTAGCGGAAGTAGAAGCGGCCGAGGTTGTCCGACAGCATCTGGCGCTTTCGCCACGACGCGGGGAGCTGGGCCTCGGCTTCGTCGTCCGTGAGGCCGTCCCACTCGCCGAAGTCCTGCTCGCGCACGAGGAACGTCTCGCGCCGGCGCACCTGGGTCGCAGCCGGCCCAAACGCATGCCCGAGCACGGCGGCCTCCGTCTGCCGGCAGCGCACGTACGTCGAGCACCAGCTCACCGTCTCCGCCGCCGGCAGCGCGAGCCCGCGCAACGCGAGGCCCGCCTTCTCCAGGCGGGGCGACGCCGGGTCCGCGAGCGGAATCGTGTGATCGGGTTGCCGCTTGTAGACGAGCGGGTCGAGGTTCGCCGTCGACACGTCGTGCCGGACGAGCACCAGGGTCTCTACGCGCGACGCGATCACGCCCAAACGATACGCGCACGCGCACAAAACGCGAGAGGCGCACGGGGCAACGCCCGCACGCCTCCGCGACTCTGCGCGTCGCTAGTCGGCCCCGCGGGCCGAGCTCACGGGAAGATTTCGCGCTCCTTGTAGACCGCCTCGATGCGCTGCAGCGCGATGCCGTACGCGGCGACGCGCAGATCGCACTTCTTGCTGCGCGCGAAGTCGGAGACCTCGCGGTACGCGCGCTGCATCGCCTTCTCGAGGCGGGCGTCGACCTCCTCCTCCGACCAGCTCTCCGAGCGCTTGTTCTGCACCCACTCGTAGTAGCTCACCGTGACGCCGCCCGAGTTCGCGAGGACGTCGGGGAGGATGGCGATGTCGCGCTCGAGGAGGATCTTCTCGCCGGCCGGGTTCGTGGGGCCGTTGGCACCCTCGACGACGAGCTTCACGTTGAGGGCCTTCGCCTCGGTCTCGCCGATCTGGTTCTCGAGCGCGCTCGGCGCGAAGATGTCGGCCTTCGTCGCGAAGAACTCCTCGCGCGTGATGGCCTTGCCGCCCGGGTAGCCGGCGATCGAGCCGTGCTCGGCGACGTAGTCCTGCAGCTTGTGCGCGTTGAAACCCTCGGGGTTGAAGAGGTAGCCCGAGTGGTCGCCGACGGCGATCGTCGAGACGCCGAGCTTCGACAGGATGACGGCGCAGTGCGAGCCGACGTTGCCGAAGCCCTGCACCGTCATCGTCGAGCCTTCGAGGGTGAAGTTGTTCTGCTTCGCCCACTCGATGATGCAAAAGACCATGCCCTGGCCCGTCGCCTTGCCGCGGCCGAGCGTGCCGCCCGACGCGACCGGCTTGCCGGTGACGACGCCCTTGACGGCCTGCTTCTGGTAGCTGCCGACCATGTTGGCGTACGTGTCCATCATCCACGCCATCGTCTGCGCGTTGGTGCCGACGTCCGGCGCCGGAATGTCGTAGTCCGGGCCGATGTTCGAGCCGAGCGCGTGCGTGAAGCGCCGCGTGATCTTCTGCAGCTCGTGGCGGCTGACGCTCTTCGGGTCGAACTTGATGCCGCCCTTACCGCCACCGAACGGCAGGCGCATGAGCGCGCTCTTCCACGTCATCATCGCCGCGAGCGCCTTCACGTCGTCGAGCGTGACGGTCGGGTGGAAGCGCATGCCCCCCTTGAACGGGCCGAGGAGGTTATTGTGCTGGACGCGGTAGCCCTTGAAGAGGCGCACGTCGCCGTTATCCATCCGCACCGGGAAGTTGACGATGATCTCGTTCTTGGGCTGGCTCAGGATCGTCGAGACGAACGGCTCGATCGCGATCACCTTCGAGGCCTTCTCGAGGTAGTCCTGCACGACTTTGAAGAAGTCGTACTCCTTGAGCGGGTTGAGGCTGCTGCGGGACGACGGGGCGGTGGGGATATGGCTGCTCGAGGTCACGGATTGGGCTCCTTCGGGGGCTGAAGCTCCGCGCAAGCTAGCGCGTTTCGCCGAAAGCGGTACACGCGAATCGGCGCGCGCGCTACGACGCGCCGCGTAACGTGCCTGTCACCGGAAG
>JAYVXL010000132.1:0-8200 GCA_043785185.1 Myxococcales bacterium | reverse complement strand
GGAGATCGCCGAACAGAACGTCGACGACACGATCCTGACGAGCGGCAAGGTGACGTTCGACGACCAGCGCGTCGCCCACGTCTACTCGCCGGTCAGCGGGCGCGTGATCCGCATCGACGGCCGCCTCGGCCAGCGCGTGAAGAAGGGGGCGGCGCTCGCGGTCATCGAGTCGCCGGACATCGGCATCGCGTCGTCCGACGTCGGCAAGGCGAGCGCGGACCTCATCGCCGCCGAGCACGACTTCAAGCGCCAGAAGGGCCTCTACGACGAGCACGCCGCGTCGCAGAAGGACCTCGAGGTCAGCGAGGACAACTACCGCAAGGCCAGGGCCGAGATGGATCGCGCCAAGCAGAAGGCCTTCCTCCTCCGGGCGGGCGGCGGCGGCGCGGACGTCTCGCAGGGCTACACGGTGATCACGCCCATGGAGGGCGAGGTCATCA
The DNA here is from genome assembly GCA_043785185.1 of Myxococcales bacterium. Lineage (GTDB taxonomy): Bacteria > Myxococcota_A > Polyangia > Polyangiales > Polyangiaceae > JANYHK01. The sequence continues at coordinate 7,760 of JAYVXL010000132.1, read as the reverse complement.
TGAAGAGCATCAGCCCGGGCATCGAGGTCCAGGGCCAATACGGCGGCGGCACCGCGGTGGAGCTCTTCACGGTCGGCGAGCTCGACAAGGTGTGGGTCATCGCCGACGTGTTCGAGATGGACATCGCGCGCGTGAAGGTCGGCAGCAAGGCGCTCGTCAAAGTCGTCGCCTACGCCGGCAAGAACTTCGAGGGCAGGGTCGATTGGGTCAGCGGCACGCTCGACCCGGTGTCGCGCACCGCAAAGGTTCGCTGCACGTTCGACAACCCCGAGAAGCTCCTGAAGCCGGAGATGTACGCGACGGTGCAAATCTCCGTCGAAGAGCGCCAGGCCCTCGCCATCCCGCGCGGCGCGCTGCTGCGCCTCGGCGATCAGACGATCGTGTTCGTCCAGGGCGGCACGACGCCCGACGGCAAGCTCAAGTTCGAGCGCGTCCCCGTCACGGTCGACGAAGGGGAGGGGAGCAAATGGGTCCCCGTCCAGCACGGCCTCGAGAAGGGTCAGAAGATCGTGACCTCCGGCGCCATCCTTCTCTCCGGAATGCTCTGAGGGCGCACGCATGATTCAGCGGCTCGTCGCATTCGCGCTGCGGATGCCCCTCGTGATCCTCGCCTCCACGCTGGGGATCCTCGTCGCGGGCATCCTCTCCTACAAGGAGCTCGACATCGAGGCGTACCCCAACCCGGTGCCGCCGCTCGTCGAGATCATCACGCAGCCCGACGGCTGGAGCGCCGAAGAGGTCGAGCGGTACGTCACGATCCCGCTCGAAATTGGCCTTGCCGGCATGCCCGGCCTGGACCACACGCGCAGCCAGTCGCTTTTCGGCCTGTCGGACGTGAAGTGTTACTTCGCGTGGACGCAGACCTACGAGAAGGCGCGCCAAGAGGTCATCAACCGCCTGCAATTCACACCGCTACCGCCCGGCATGGCCGCGGGCCTGTCACCGTGGAACGCGATCGGCGAGGTCTTCCGCTACCGTCTCATCGGCAAGGGCTACACCGTCCGTGACCTGAAGACGGCGGAGGACTGGGTCCTCGAGCGTCAATTCAAGCAGGTGCCCGGCGTCATCGACGTCGTGAGCTTCGGCGGCGAGACGAAGCAGTACCACGTCGGCGTCGACCCTTACCGGCTCAAGGGCCAGGGCGTGACGCTGAGCGCGCTCATTCAGTCGATCCAGAACGGCAACCAGAACGTCGGCGGCCAGCGCCTCGTCATCGGCGAGCAGTCGTACAACGTCCGCGGCGTCGGCCTCTTGCGCGGCGTGCACGACATCGAAGAGGTCGTCGTCGCCGAGCAGAAGGGCATCCCGACGCGCGTCCGCGACATCGCGCAGGTCGACATCGGCCACTCGCCGCGCCTCGGCGTCGTCGGCTTCGACGAGGACTCCGACGTCGTGCAGGGCATCGTCCTCATGCGCTACGGCGGCGAGACGCCGACGACGCTCGACGGCATCTACAAGCGCATCGACTACATCCGGAAGTACCACCTGCTCCCGCCGGGCATGGACATCGTGCCGTACTACGACCGCGGAAAGCTCGTGAAGCTCACGACGCACACGGTGCTCGAGAACGTGCTCGTCGGCATGCTCCTCGTCGCGGTGGTGCTGTTCGTCTTCTTGGGCCACACGCGGGCCGCGATCATCACGGCGTTGAACATCCCGATCGCGCTTCTGATCGCGTTCACGGGGATGGTCCTCTCCGGCACGCCCGCGAACCTCATCTCGATCGGCGCCGTCGACTTCGGCATCGTGGTCGACTCGACCGTCATCATGATGGAGAACATGTTCCGGCACCTCGGCCCCCACGGGAAGGGCACGATGAGCGAGCGCATCCTGTCGGGCGCGCGCGAGGTCGCCGGCCCGATGACGTTCTCCACCGTCATCATCGGCGTCGCCTTCCTCCCGCTCTTCACGATGAGCGGCGTCTCGGGCGTCATCTTCTCGCCGATGGCGCACACGTACGCGTTCGCCATCGGCGGCGCGATCTTCATGGCGCTCACGTTGACGCCGGTGCTCGCGGCCAAGTTCGTCCCCGCTCAGACCGAGGAGAAGGAGAACTGGATCATGCGGGCGCTCCACAGCGTGTACACGCCCGTGAGCGACTGGGTGGTCGCGCGTCCGAAGCTCGGCCTCCTCATGACGGTCGTCCTCGCGGCCGGCACCGGACTCTTCGGCTTCCTCGGCGGCGAGTTCATGCCGAAGCTCGAGGAAGGCAACTTCTGGATTCGCGCGACGATGCCGACGTCGATCTCGCTCGAGCAGGGCGAGCGCTACGTCGGAAAGATGCGGGCGATCCTGCGCGGCTGCCCGGCCGATCCGGGCGTCGCGTGCACCGACGAGAACCGGAAGCACCCCGAAGTGGTCACCGTCGTCACGCAGCACGGCCGGCCCGACGACGGGACGGACCCGTCGGGCTTCCAGAACATCGAGCTGTTCGCGCCGCTGCAGGTCCCCTTCAGCGAGTGGAAGAGCGGCAAGACCAAAGAGCAGCTCACCGAGGAGCTGTCGAAGGAGCTCGAGGACGCGTTCCCCGGCGTCGGCTTCAACTTCTCGCAGATGATCTCCGACAACGTCGAAGAGGGCATCAGCGGCGTCAAAGGCGAGAACTCGGTCAAGGTCATCGGGCCGGACCTCCGCTCGAACGAAGCGAACGCCGACAAAATCCTCGAGATCATGAGCACGGTGAACGGCGTGAAGGACCTGGGCATGTTCCGCTCGCTCGGGCAGCCCAACGTCAAGATCACGCCGGACCGCGCCGCGTGCGCGCGCTACGGCCTGAACACCGGCGACGTCGAGCAGGTCATCCAGGCGGCGATCGGCGGCCAGGCGGTGACGCAGGTGTTCGAGGGCGAAAAGCACTTCGATCTCACCGTCCGCTGGCTCGAGCCGTACCGCCGCTCGCTCGAGGCGATTCGTGAGATCAACGTGCCGACGGTCGACAACGGCTCGGTGCCGCTCGGCCAGATGGCCAAAGTGGAGCTCGAGGACGGCCCGTCGGTCATCTTCCGCGAAGACGGCTGGCGCTACGCGCCCGTCAAATTCAGCGTCCGCGGCCGCGACCTTCAGTCGACGATCGCCGAGGCGCAGTCCAAGATCAACGCGAAGCTGAAGCTCCCGTACGACACGCACCTCGAGTGGGGCGGCGAGATCAACGAGCTGAAGGAGGCGAACCAGCGCCTCATGGTGATCATCCCGATCACGCTGCTGCTCATCGCGTTCCTCGTCTACAGCGCGGTGCGCTCGTGGATGGACACGCTCATCGTCTTCGTGTCGATCCCGGTCGCGTGCACCGGCGGCGTCGTGGCGCTCCTCGTCACCGGCATCCACTTCTCGGTCTCGGCCGCGATGGGGTTCATCTCGATCTTCGGCATCGCCATCCAGGACGCGATCCTCGTCGTGACGTACTTCCAGCGCCTCCGCGACGTCGAGGGGCTCCCGGTCGTCCAGGCCGCGCGCGAGGCCGCCGAGAAGCGGTTCCGCCCGGCGCTCATGACCACGCTCGTCGCGACGCTCGGCCTCTTGCCGGCGGCGCTCTCCAACGGCATCGGCGCGCAGACCCAGAAGCCGCTCGCGGTCGTGGTCATCGGGGGATCGCTCATCCTCGCGCTCCTGTCGCGTATCCGTCAGCCGCCGCTCCTCGTGCTCGCGCACAACTGGCTCGAGCGCCGGCACCCGCCGCGGTCCACCGCCGCGCACGGCGACCCGGATCTGGGCGGTCACTGAGCCCTCCCATCGCCACCTTGTGCTAGATCCAGCGCCATGTCTGGCGCCCTCTTCGACAAGGTCCTCATCGCGAACCGCGGCGAGATCGCTCGCCGCGTCATTCGCACGTGCAAGAAGCTCGGAATCGCGACCGTCGCCGTCTACTCGGAGGCGGACAAGGACGCGCCCCACGTCGCGGACGCGGACGAGGCCGTGCTCCTCGGCCCGGCGCCCGCGAAGGACTCGTACCTGAGCGAGGCGGCGCTCATGGACGCGATCGCGCGGACGGGCGCGCGCGCGGTGCACCCGGGGTATGGCTTTTTGAGCGAGAAATCGAGCTTTGCCCGCAAGGTCGCGGCGGCGGGCGTCACGTTCATCGGCCCGCCGCCGGACGTGCTCGACGCGTTCGGCGACAAGATGAAGGCGCGCCACGTCGCGCTCTCGGCCGGCACCTCGCCCGTGCCGGGCACCGACGAGCCGATCGCGATCGACACGGCCGACGGCGTCGCGCACGCGAAGGCGGTCGCGGCGAAGGTCGGGTATCCGGTGGTCGTGAAGGCGGTCGGCGGCGGCGGCGGCATCGGCATGCAGGTCGTGGCGGCCGAGGACGGCATGGAGCGCGCGCTCAAGAGCTGCTCGGACCGCGGCAAGGCGTCGTTCGCCGACGCGCGCGTGTACCTCGAACGGTACGTCTCGCAGCCGCGGCACATCGAGGTCCAGGTGTTCTGCGACACGCACGGTCAGGCGTTCGCGCTCGGCGAGCGCGAGTGCAGCGTGCAGCGGCGGCACCAGAAGATCATCGAGGAGTCGCCGTCGGCGGCGCCGTTCTTCGCGGGCGAAGCGGGGGAGCGGCGGCGGCAGGCGCTCTACGACGCCGCGCTCCGCGTGGTCACCAAAGTCGGCTACGTAGGCGCGGGCACCTGCGAGTTCATCGCCGACGCGGACGGCAACCTGTTTTTCCTCGAGGTGAACGCGCGCCTCCAGGTCGAGCATCCGGTGACCGAGATGGTCACGGGGCTCGATCTGGTCGAGCTGCAGCTCCGCGTCGCCGCGGGGGAGAGGCTGCCCGACCTGTCCAAGCTCACGCGGCGCGGTCACGCGATCGAGGCGCGCGTCTACGCCGAGGACCCGAGCAAGGGCTTCATTCCGAAGCCCGGCGACGTGACCGAGCTCGCGTGGCCAGGCGGCGTGGAGGCGCAGACGTCGCGGCTGCGCATCGAGTCCGGGGTGCGGGCGGGGAACAAGGTGACGCCGTTCTACGACCCGATGATCGCCAAGGTCGTCGCGTGGGGCGAGGACCGCGCGGCGGCGATCGCCGAGCTCGATCGCGCGCTCGCGGCGACCACCGTTGCGCCGTGCGTGACCAACCTGTCGTTTTTGCGCAAGGTGCTCGCGAGCGAGGAGTTCGCGACTTCGCGCTACGACACGAAGTTCGCCGAGGCCCTGGCCAAGCGGCCGTGACGCGCGCGCGCCGTCCGCCCAGGCGGCTCCGGCACGCGCCCGTACGACGAACGAGCCGTCTCTCCCTCGTCACTCCGCGTCGAACGGAACGACGTCGGTCTGCTCGAGGTTCGGGATCTTCTCCTTCACCTTTTCGAGCAGATCGTCCTTCGTTCCGACGACGACGATGCGCAGGTCCTTCGGCGAGAGGCGCGCGCCGATCGAGGCGTTCGCAGCCTCCGGCGTGACCGCCTCGACGTGCTTGGTGTAGCCGTCGTAGTAATCCGCGGGCAGACCGAGGAGCTCGACGTCGAGCGCCTGGTGGAGGCGCTTGGTCGCGGTGTCGATGTCGAACGCGTGCGAGCGCGTGAGGTACTTCTTCATGAACGCGGTCTCGCGCGGCGTCACCCCTTTCTCGACGAAGTCGGCGAGCATGCCGAGCTCGAGCTCGATGCACGCCGGCGCGTCCGTCGCGGCGGGGAACGTCCAAATCGAGAAGGACTGCCGGCGCCGCTCGATCGCCAGGCGCGCGTAGGCGCCGTACGACCAGCCCCGTTTGCTGCGGACCTCGCGCATCAGGCGCGACGTGAACGTGCCGCCGAAGACCGAGCACGCGACGCTGAACGGGACGTGGTCGGGATCGTGCGGCCAGGTGCCCAGCGCGCCGATGAGGATCTGCGTCTGCGTGCGCTCGGGCTTGTCGACGAAGACGAGCTGGCGACCGGCGAGCGCCGGCGGGTCGGTGATGCCGTCGACGTGCGCGGCGCCGTCGGGGAGCGCGCCGGTGATGCGCGCGGCGAGGCGCGCGGCCTCGTCCTCCGTCACATCGCCGGCGAAGCCGACGATGAGGTTGCCGCGCGTGCACGTCCGCGCGTACGCGGCGCGCACGTCGGAGGTGGTGATCGACTCGACGGTCTTTGCCGTGCCGACGGCGCTCCGCCCGTACGCGTGCCCGGCGAAGACGGCGCGACGCAGCGCGCGGTGCGCGAGCGCGCGATCGCTGTCGCGCGCCTCGATCAGCTCTGCGGTGGTCTCGCGGCGCAGGCGCGCGAGCTCGTCCTCCGCGAACGTCGGCGCGCCGAGCAAGCGCACGAGGAGCTCGATCCACGCGTTCAAGCTCCGCTTGATGACCTGCGAGTGCAAGGTCAGGTGCGACGCCGACACGTCCACGCTCATCTCGGCCCCGAGGCGGTCGATCTCCGCGTCGACCTGCTGCGAGGTGAGCCCGGGACAGCCGCGGCGGAGCATGCGCGCCATGAGGCGCGCGACGCCGTCCTTCCCGTTCGGATCGCTCGTCGACCCGACGCGGAAGCAGACGGCGATGCTGACGAGCGGGACCGCGTGCGACTCCTCGACGAAGAGCGCCGCCCCGCCGGCGAGCCCGACCTTCGCCGCGCTCACGACGCCTCCGGGAGGATGCGGACGACGGTGCGCTCGGTCTGGACGAGGTAGCGCCGCGCGACGCGCAGGAGATCGCCGGGCCCGACGCGGCGGTACGCCTCGAGCCGCCGGAACGCCGCGGCCGGATCGCCGAGGACCATCTCGTAGAAGCCGATCTGCTCGGCCTTGCCGCTCGTCGTGTCGAGCCCCTGCAGGAGCGAGAGCTCGAGCCGCGCCTTCGCGCGCGCCAGCTCCTCTGCGCTCACCGGCTCCGCGAGGACCTTGGCGATCTGCTCCTCGAGGACGCGCTCGAGGTCGGCGGTCGTCTTGCCGGTGCGCGCGCTCGCGAACAGCTCGTAAAGCCCGGGGTCGCGGAACGTCGAGACCCAGCCGCGCAGATCGCTCGCGAGCTCCTCTTCGATGACGAGCGCGCGGTGCATGCGCGACGCGCGGCCGCCGAAGAGCACCTCGTTCAGGACGGACAAGGTCGCGTGGTCGGCGTCGCCGAGCGCCGGGCCCTTGTAGCCGTACATGAGCTTCTCGGTCGCCGTCGGCTTCATGAGCTGCTCGCGCCGCTCGCCGCCCTGCGGGGGCTCCGGATGCGTGTCTTCGATCGGGAGCGTCGACGCCGGCATCGCGCCGTAGGCGGCCGCCACCTTCGCGAGAACGTCGGCCTCGCGGACGTCGCCGACGACGACGACCGTGGCGTTGTTCGGCGCGTAGTACGTGCGGTAGAACGTCGCGCAGTCCTCGGGGGTGAAGCCGAGGATGTCGCTCATCCAGCCGATCGTCGGCCACTGGTACGGGTGGCGCGTGAACGCCGTCTTGTAGAGCAGCTCGTTCGCCGCGCCCTCGACGTCGTCGTCGACGCGGTAGCGCCGCTCGTTGGCGACGACCTCCTTTTCGCTCGCGACCTGCGGCTCGCGCAGGACGAGGCGCGCCATGCGCTCGCTCTCGAGCTTCACCGCGAGCGCGAGGCGGTCCTTGGGCAGGCTCTCGTAGTAGTAGGTCCAGTCGACCCAGGTGGCCGCGTTGGACTCGGCGCCGTTCTCCTCGAGCTTGCGATCGAACTCGCCGGCCTTGAAGGCCTCGGTCTCGTTGAACATGAGGTGCTCGAAGAGGTGCGCGAGGCCCGTCTTGCCCGGCTTCTCGTGGCGCGAGCCGACGTTGAACCACGTCATGTACGAGAACACCGGCGCGCTCTTGTCGACGAGGACGAGGAGCTTCAGGCCGTTGCCGAG
>JAYVXL010000131.1:0-8205 GCA_043785185.1 Myxococcales bacterium | reverse complement strand
CTCCGGGCGCGGCGACAAGGACCTCGAGACGTACCTCCGCCGTCTGGTGGAGTCGTGAGCCGGCTCGCGGCGACGTTCGCGGCCAAGGCGCGCGCCGGTCAGAAGGTGCTCGTCGCGTACCTCTGCGTGGGCGATCCGTCGGAGGACGAGTCTGTGGAGCTCGCGCTCGCGTGCGTCGCCGCGGGGGCCGACGTGCTCGAGCTCGGCTGCCCGTTCAGCGATCCGACCGCCGACGGCCCGGCCATCGCGCGCGCGAGCCAGCGCGCGATCGCCAAGGGCGGCGGCCTCGCCGCGACGCTGCGCGCCGCCAAGGCCATCCGCGCGCGCACCGCGGCGCCGCTCGTCCTCTTCGGGTACTACAATCCGCTCCTCGTCCGCGGCGAGCTCGAGGCGCTCGCCCTTGCGGCGGCCGCTGGCGTCGACGCGCTCCTCGTCGTCGACTTGCCGCTGGGCGAAGGCGCGGCGCTGCGCGCGCGCGCGGCCGAGCTCGGCGTCGCCGTCGTCCCGCTCGTCGCGCCGACGAGCGCCGCGTCGCGCAAAGAAGAGATCCGCGCCGTCAAGGACCGATGCGGCTTCGTCTACTACGTTTCGGTCGCCGGCGTGACGGGCGCCGCCGCGGCCCCGCTTCGGGACGCGAGCCGCCAAGCGGGACTCCTGCGCGAGGCGACGGGCCTCCCCGTCGTCGTCGGATTCGGCGTCGATTCGCCGGAAAAAGCGCGGGAAGCGGCGAGCCATGCCGACGGCGTCGTCGTCGGCACGGCGATTGTACGTCAAATCGAGGAGGGCACGAGCCCGGCCGACCGCGTCGCGCGCGTCACGAATTTGGTGAGGAGCCTAAGATCGGGGCTCGACGGCGCCGCCTGACCGACTACGATCGGAAGAAGAAGAGGCTTGGTCCTCTGACCCCCAACCCACCATGCGCCTGCTCTGCGTCTCCGACATTCATGGAAGGCTCGACGCCCTCGCCGCGGTCCTCGCGACCGCCGAGCGGCGGAGCTTCAACAAGCTCCTCGTGGCGGGAGACGTCGTCTTCCCCGGCCCGCATCCCCTCGAGACGTGGCGCCGCCTCACCGCCGCGGGCGCGGTCCTCGTCCAAGGCGTGAGCGACAAAGCGCTCGCGACGCTCGACCCGAAGGATCTGGACCCGTCGACCGATCACGAAAAGCGGATGGTCGAGCGCATGCTCGCCGTCCGCGCGGAGCTCGGCGACGTGATCCTCGGCCGCCTGAAGCGCCTGCCGACGCACTTCCGCATGCCGCTCGAGGACGGCGGTGAGCTCCTCCTCGTGCACGGCTCGCCCGTCGACCCGGCGGAAGCGCTCAGCCACGACATGAGCGACGACGAGCTCGACGCGCTCTTGGGGGACGATCCGGCGGACGTCGTCGTCTGCGGAATGAGCCACACGCCGTTCGAGCGCGAGGTCATGGGCTGCCGCATCGTGAACGTCGGCAGCGTGGGCGAAGCGCCGGATCTCCGCGAGGGCGGCGGCAGCGTCGCGCACGCGACGTGGATCGAGTCGACGCCGAGCGGCGTCCTCGTCGAGCAGATCTGCGTTCCGCTCGACGCCGAGCCGATCCGCATCGCCGCGTTCGGCTGAAGCGCGCCGAAAACTCGACGCCGCATGGCGCGGCACGGCACGATCGCATTCGTGACGCCGCCTACACGACCGTCGGGACCCTCGATCGTCAAGGCGCGCAAGCCCGCCCTCGTGACGCAAGACCGCCGCGCGCGCCTGCGCGTGCACGAAATGGCCTGGCGCGAGCTGTTCGCGCGCGCCGACGCGATCAGCGAGGGCTCCGTCCGCGACGAGCCCGAGGGGCGCGTCTGGTACGGCACGACGAGCCTCATCCTGCCGCTCCCCCTGCCCGTCACCCACGAAGAGCGGCATTTTCTCGCCGCCGTCGCCGCGCGCGATCTGCACGTGCGCTTGCGCGCCGTCCGGATGGCCCACAGGGAAGCGCAGAGCCGCGCGCCGGCGGCTCTTGACATCGTGACGACGGAGCTCCGGGTGTCGCACGTCCCCGAGGGCGTGAGGATTGACGTCGAGATCCAGGCGCCCTTGATTGAGGGACGCCTCGGGACTTCGAGGCGCCCGTGACCATCCACATGCCTACGCTCGAAGACGGAATGTCCGAAAAGAAGAAGCCGGCCCGCGGGCGCAAAGGGGCGCCTGCGCCTGCGAAGAGCGGCGCCGACATCATCCACGTCGCGTTCGGCCCCGGCGGCGGCCGCATCGACGCGCTCCCGCAGCTCGCGCCGGAGCCGCGCGAGCCGGAGACGTCGAATGGCGCCGGCCGCGAGCCGGTGACCGACACGTTCTCGCGCGGCGAGGTGTCGAAGCTGCTCGGCATGTCCGCCGCGCGCCTGCGTTCGCTCGAGAAGGCGCAGATCGTCAGCCCCAGCGGCGCGCGCCGCGGCAAGAAGGTCTACACGTTCCAGGATCTCATCGCCGTCCGCGCCACGCACGATCTGCTCGCGCGCCGCGTGAAGATCAGCGACGTGGCCAAGGCCATCCGCGTCCTCCGCGAGAGCCTGCCGCGCGTCACCCGCCCGCTCCAAGAGCTGCGCATCGTCTCCGACGGCCGGCGCATGGTCGTGAAGACCGACGGCGCGATGTTCGAGCCGCTCACCGGCCAGATGGTCCTCGACTTCCAAGTGAACGCGCTCCGCGACGACGTCGTGCGCATGCTCCGCCCCGAGACCGCCGGCGCGCGCGCCCGCACCGCGTACGATCTCTACATGCGCGCGAGCAGCCTCGACGAGGACGCGGCCACCTTCGACGCGGCCGAGGAGCTGTACCGCCGCGCCCTCGAGCTCGATCCCGAGCTCGCGATCGCGCACACGAACCTCGGCAACATCCGCTTTCGGCGCGGCGACGAGGCGGGCGCCGAGGCCCTCTACCGCTACGCCCTCGAGATCGACGAGCGTCAGCCCGAGGCGCACTACAACTTGGGCTACGTGATGCTCGAGCGCGGCGAGCCGCGCAAGGCCGTCGGCCATTTCGAGAAGGCGCTCGAGAGCGATCCGCGCTTCGCCGACGCGCACTTCAACATCGCGATGGCCTACGAGGCGCTCGGCGACAAGGTCCGCGGGCGCGTGCACTGGAAGCGGTACCTCGAGCTCGAGCCGACCGGCACGTGGGCCGACATCGCGCGCGAACACCTGTAATTTGCGGGGTCTCGTGAAGGGCGGCTTCCGCGCCGGGCGTGTGCTACTTTTCCCGCCTCACAGATGAGCAGCGTGCCTTCCCTCCCCACCGCGACGACGTCCGCCGAGGCGACCGAGACCCCCGAGAACACGCCGCCGGCCGAGGCCGCCCCGGCCGTCTCCGTCCCCTCGAAGAAGAACATCTGGCTCCGCGCCGGTTGGCGCTACGTCACGATCCTGGGGATCATGGGCGTCCTCTGGGTGCTCTACCACCGGCACCCGTATTACTTGCGCGCGCAGTTCGCGCCGTGGCGCCCCGTGTTCGACATGGGCTTGACCGTCTGGGCCGTGGGCGGCCTCTTCTATTGCTACGCGACGGTGAAGAAGTTCTCGACGCGCGCAAAAGACATGCGCGACGGCGCGCTCCTCTGGATGCTGCTCGTGCGCGGCGCGTGGCGCGGCAAGACGAGCCACCTCTTTCGCAGCCGGCGCGTGAAGACGGCGATCCTGTCCCTCTTCGTGAAGCTCTTCTACATCCCGCTCATGGTGACTTTTTTCTCCGGTCACTCGAACAACCTCGCGCGCAACTGGGCGTTCCGGAAGCACCAGCCCGTCTTCGGCGACGCGTCGCGCGTGATGCACTTCGAGGACTGGTGGGCCTACGTCACGACCACCGTGCCCAAGCTCGTCCCGGACTGGAGCGACATCAGCGCGCTCTTCGACGCGCACTGGTGGAACCTCGGCAACATGCGGTTCGCCGGGGACATGTACTACGACTTTTTGTTCTTCGTGGACTGCGGCGTGGCGCTCGTGGGCTACTGCCTCGAGAGCCAGTGGCTGAAAAATAAGACGCGGAGCGTCGAGCCGACGGCGCTCGGCTGGGCCGCCGCGCTGTCGTGCTACCCGCCGTTCAACGACGTGCTCGGGACGTACCTTCCGCTCGAAGGCCACCAGTTCATCACCGACGAAAGCTGGAAGATGGTGTGCCGCGGCCTCATGCTCGCGGCGTTCACGGTCTACGCGGCGGCGACCGTCGCGTTCGGGTTCAAGTTCTCGAACCTCACCAACCGCGGCATCACCGACAAGGGACCGTACCGCTTCATTCGCCACCCTGCCTACGTGTGCAAGGGCTTCGCGTGGTGGATGGAGTGGCTGCCGAACATGTCGCTGCAGACGGCGTTCTTCCTGACGGGTTTGAACCTGGTGTACGCGCTGCGCGCGTGGACCGAGGAGCGGCACCTGTCGCAGGACCCGGACTACGTCGCCTACAAGAAGAAGGTGCCGTGGGTGATGATCCCTGGCGTCTGGTGACGCCGGCGCCCCCGACGCGGCCGACGCTCCAGGTGAACGGCAAGTAGCGCGGCCTACGTCGGGAGCGCCTCCCCGATGGCACGCGCGACGTGGCGCTGCTGCTCCTCGGTGATGCCGTAGAACATCGGCAGCGCCAAGAGGTGGCCCGCAAGCGTGGGCGCGGGCGGGCCCGGCGGCGCGAACGCAGAGAACGCGGCCTCTTCATGGAGCGGGCGCGGATAGTACGCGCGCGACGCGACGCCGCGCGCGGCGAGCGCTTCGGCGAGCGCGCTCGGCGCGTCTACGCGGAGGACGAGCTGATGGTACACGTGCTCGCCGTGCGCGCCGGCGTCCTGGAGCGCGCCGTCCGGCACGACGCCCGCGAGGAGCGCGCGGTACCGCTCGCCGGCGGCGATCCGCGCGGCCGTCCACTCCGCGAGGCGCGGCGCCTTGACCGCGAGCACCGCGGCTTGCACCGCGTCGAGGCGGCTGTTCAGGCCGATCTCCGCGAAGCCGCCGGCGCGGAGGCCGTGCTGCCGCAAGCTGCGCACGCGCGCCGCGACGTCATCGCGCGCCGTGACGACGGCGCCGCCGTCGCCCCACGCGCCCAGGTTCTTCGTCGGGAAGAAGCTGAACGCGCCGGCCGCGCCGAGCGTGCCGACCGCGCGCCCGGCCGCGCGCGCGCCGAGCGCCTGCGCGGCGTCCTCGATGATCGCGAGGCCGTGCTCGCCCGCGACCGCACCGAGCGCCGCCATGTCGCACGCGCGGCCGAAGAGGTGCACGGGCACGATAGCGCGCACGCGCCGGCGCTCGGCGGCCGGCAGCGCCTCGAGGCGAACGCGGACGGCGTCGGCGCCGAGACAGAACGTCGCGGGGTCCGGCTCGCAGAAGAGAGGCGCGGCGCCGGCGCGCACGATCGCCTCGGCGGTCGCGGCGAACGTCACCGTCGTCGTGACGACGAGATCGCCCGGCCCGACGCCCGCGGCGCGGAGGCCGAGCACGAGCGCGTCGGTCCCCGACGCGACACCCACGGCGTGCGCCACGCCGAGCATTTGCGCGAGCGTCCGCTCGAACCGCTCGACCGCGTCGCCGAGGATGAAGCGCCCGCCGTCGGCGAGCGCGGCCACCGCCGCGAGCGCGGCTTCGCCCGTCTCGGCGTGCTGCGGCCCGAGGTCCACGAGCGGCACGCGCGGAGAGGCGAGCGCGCTCACGGCAGACGGCGGTGCGCGAGGCACGGCAGTCCCGCGCGCACCCGGTCTTGGTACGCGAAGTCGAGGCGCGCGACGCAGAAGCCCTCCCCCTCGCCCGCCTGCGCGAGCACGTCGCCCCAGGGATCGACGATGAGGCTCTTGCCGTACGTCTGGCGCCCGCGCGGGTGCTTGCCATGCTGCGCCGCCGCGACGACGAACACCTGATTCTCGATCGCGCGCGCGCGAAGGAGCGTATGCCAGTGGTCCTTGCCGGTGGTCAGCGTGAACGCCGACGGCACGGTGACGATGCGCGCGCCGAGCGCCGTCATCGCGCGGTAAAGCTCGGGGAAGCGAAGGTCGTAGCAGACGCTCATGCCGACCTTCGTGCCGCACACCTCGACCACGCCGGCGCCGCCGTCCGCGCCTGCGCCGATCTCGCCGGCCGTCGTCGCCTGGCTCTCCTTGAGGGTCGGCCCGTTCGGGAGCTCGACGTCGAAGAGGTGAAGTTTGCGGTATTTCCCGACGAGCTCGCCGTCGGGGGCGACGAGGAATGACGTGTTGTACGGGCGCGCGTCGTCCCCGCTCCTCTCGGGCATGCCGCCGGCCACGACGTGCACCTTGGCGCGGCGCGCGAGCTCGCGCACGGCGCCCAGGATGGGACCCGAGCCGTCGCCGGGCTCGGCGATGCGGCGCTTGTCGTCCTCCTCCCCCATGAACGCGAAGTTCTCCGGGAGGACCGCGATCTCCGCGCCGTGGGCCGCCGCTTGCTCGACGAGCGCGCGCGCGCGCGACAGGTTCTGCGCGACGTCGTCCTGGCTGTTCAGTTGAATCGCGGCGACGGAGAGCGGCGCGAGCGTCATAGGTCGTGCCCCATTCTCTTCGCCTTCACCGCGAGGTAGTCGGCGTTGTGCGCGTTGGGGGCGACGGAGATGCCCACGCGCTCTGCGACGGTGATGCCGTGCGCGCGCAGGCCGTCCACCTTCGCCGGGTTGTTCGTGAGGAGCGCGACGCGGGCCACGCCGAGATCGCGCAGGATCGCCGCCGCCACGTCGTACGTGCGGGCGTCGTCTTCGAAGCCGAGCATGCGGTTGGCGTCGACGGTGTCGGCGCCTTGCTCTTGCAGCGCGTACGCGCGAATTTTGTTGCCGAGGCCGATGCCGCGGCCCTCCTGGCGCATGTAGACGACGACGCCGTTCCCCGCGACGAACATCGCCCGCAACGCCTGATCGAGCTGCGCGCGGCAGTCGCACTTGTGCGAGCGGAGGACCTCGCCCGTCCAACACTCCGAGTGGACGCGCACGAGCACCGGCGCGCCCGCGCCCTCCGCGTCACCTGCCGGCAGCGCGCCGACGACGAGCGCCATGTGCTCTTTCGTCGGGTCCTCGCCGCCTTCGGTCGCGGCGCCCTCGCGGTAGACGACGACGCGCACCGGCCCATACTCCGTCGGGACGGTGGCTTCGGAGTAACGCGTCGGGGTCACTGCGGAAAACCTTTAGGTTTCACCCGGCGTGGTGTCAAATCCGGACGTGGACGCCGCGCCCCTTGATCTCGAGCTCGCGGGGCCGGGCGCCGTTTGCGCGGCGGCAGAGCGCGCGGGTCCGGACGCGCGGCCGCCACGCGCGCCCGTGCCCGAGTGGTCGCGTGGGGCGCCGCCCGGAACCTGGGCGGCGGGCGCCCTGCCCGTCACGTTCACCTTCGCGGCGCCGCTGCCGTCGGGGCTCGGGGACGCGGCGATCGCCGAGCTCGGCGTGGCGGCGCGGACGTGGAGCGAGGTCGCGTGCACGGGCGTTCGCGCCGAGGCCGCGCCCACCGCCGTCGCGCTTTCTCCAGGGGACGACGGCATCAACGGCGTCTTCTTCCACGCGGACGCGTGGCCCGAAGGCCTCCTGCCCGGCGCGCTCGGGCAGACGGTCGTGACGCTCGACGCGCGCGGCGACGTCCACGACGCCGACATTCACCTGAACGGCGTCGCCTTTCGGTGGTCCTTCGGCCAGGCCCCGGGCGACGCGGCGATCGATCTTCGGGGCGTCCTCTTGCACGAGATGGGGCACGCGCTCGGCCTCGGGCACTCGGCCGATCCCGTCGCGACCATGTACGCGTCGCACCCGCCGGGCCTCGCGTGGCGGTCGCTCGAGGCGGACGACCGCGCGGGCATCTGCGCGCTCTACCCGGGCGCCGGCGCGGCGCGCTGCGGCGAGCCCGGCGGCGCCGCGTGCCCCGCCGGGCTCGTCTGCGTCGCCGCGAGCTGCGAGCGCCCCGGCGCGCGCGGCGTCGTCTGCGCGCCGTGCGCGCGCGTGCCTGGCGCGTGCGCGGGCGCGGGCGAAGACGCGCGGTGCAACGATCTGCCGGCGGGCGGCCAGGTGTGCGGCCGCGCGTGCGCCGGCGACGCGGACTGCGGCGCCCGGATGCGCTGCGCGCCGCAGACGGTCTCCGGCGACCTCCAGTGCGTGCCCACCGACGGCTGCGCGGGCGGCCCCGACGCGTGCGCCCGCGACGCCGACTGCGCGCCGGACGCCGCCTGTCGCGGCGGCGCGTGCGTGGGCCCCGCGGGCCTCGCCCCATCCGACGCGGGCGCGGG
>JAYVXL010000130.1:0-2472 GCA_043785185.1 Myxococcales bacterium | reverse complement strand
GCCCGTCGCGCGACCGCGCGTGCTCCAGGTCGAGCATCGCGCATCGGGCCTCGTTGGCACCGGTCAGATGGCGCGCGACCTCGCGGCGAGCGCCCACGCCGTCCAACGCGGCGCCCGCGTCAATTTCCGAGTTTTCCGATGTCTTCGTTCGTCGCCACGCGGGTCGACGCAAATCGCGCGCGGAGGTCGACGAGGCTTTTCTTCGCGAAGGCGCACACCTCGATGCACGCCGTCTTCTTGCACAGCCGAACGGGGTAATGGCTGGGGTCGTACCCAGGCGGGTACGCGGACGACGCGCCTCTGGCGCACTGCACGCAGCCCGTCGCCAGCGCGGCGCGCTCGGACTCGTCGAGGAGCGCCCGGGTCTCGCCGGCCGGCACGGTGACTTTTGACCTCGGTGTCCAGCCGGCAAAATCCGTCGGGCATTGGAGCGCGCCGGCTTCGTTGATCGTGCATCCCGGGTGCGCCGCCGGATCGCCGGGAAGGTGATAGCCGAGCGACCGCGGACCTTCGGCCGAGCGGTATGGGGCGCACTCGTTCGCGCTCGCGCGCGAGCTTGCGGTCGCGGTCGCCGGCGGCGCCGCGTCGACGGGCGGGACGGGCGCGGTCGCCGACGCTTCGGGAGCGGTCTTCTTCGTGGCCGGCTCGCGCCGACATCCTCCGAGGACGGTCGCGCACCCTAGGGACGAGAGGGCGAAGAGAGCGATGGAGCGACGAACCATCGTACGGGTCTATCACCGAGGCGCGACCGCGAGCAGGCGTGGACGAGAATGACGCGCGCGCGGAGCTGGAGTGGGAGCCGCCCTGGGGATTTGAACCCCAGACCTGCGGTTTACGAAACCGCTGCTCTACCCCTGAGCTAGGGCGGCAAGGAGCAGGGCGCAAAGAACACAATGTTCGGCCCGACGTCAACGAAATCCGCAGCTTGACCGTTGAGATGCCGCGACTTTCGCGGGTTTTCTCGGCGGTTCCTCAGCCGCGCTACGTCACGCGCGTCACGCGCGTCACGCGACCGCCGCGAGGGACGCGCGCGCGGCGATGCGCATCGAGGCGAGGCGCGAGAGCGCCATGATGGAGTGCTGCGGGTTCACGCCGAGGTTGGTCGGGAAGATGCTCGAGTCGACGACGTAGAGCGCCGCCGCCTCGTGGCACGCGAAGTCGAGGCCGACGACGCTCGTGCGCGGGTCCGGGCCCATGCGTGCGGCGCCGAAGAGGTGCGTCGCGATGAACGAGTACGCGCGCGGGTCGAGGGGCGCGTCGTCGATGAGCTTCACGTCGTCGATCGAGCGCAGCACGGACGGCACGCCGTGGATGCCCGGCCACACCTCACGCGCGCCGGCCTCGAAGAGCATGCGGCCGAGAAGACCGCACGCCTTCCGCGTCACGCGCAGATCGTTCTCGGTGAGCGTGAAGCGGACGACGTCTCCGCCGCCCCAGCCTTGTCGCACCGTGCCCTCGGCCTCGGCGCGGATCTGCGCCGCCCACACCGCGACGTCGCCGTAGCGCGCGAGGCGGGCGGCGAGCTCGGACCCGACGCCGGGGATGCGGGCGGCGGCGAGGTCCGGCGGCATCGCGATCGTCTCGAGCTTGAAGCGATCGCTCTTGCGGAAGTGGACGCTCTCGGCGCCCTGCGTGGCGCCGAACGTCATGTCGACGCGGCGGTCCATGAGGCCGCCGAGCGCGAGGCCGGGGTGCGCCTGGAAGTGCGCGCCGAGCGCGCGCGCGCGAACGCCGCTCCTTCGCAGCAGGTTGGGCGTCTGCACCGTGCTCGCGGCGACGAGGACGCCGCGCCGCGCGCGGAGGCGAACGCCGCGCCCGCCGTGGCCGCGCGCGATGACCCCGACGGCGCGTCCCGCGCGCACGTCGACCCGCTCGGCCTTGCAGCTCGTGAAGATGCGCGCGCCTTTGGCGAGCGCCCACGGCACGAAGCTCACGGCCATCCCTTGCTTCTTCGCGCCGGCGCAGCCGGTGAGGCAGTTGCCGCTGCCGACGCAGCCGCTGTCGTAGCGGCGCATCGGCGCGGCAAGGATGCCCGAGCGCTTCGCCTGCTCGAGGAAGAGGCGGTTGTTCTCGCCGAGCACGTCGGCCGCGACCTCGCGCACGCGCAGCTGCGCCTCGAGCGCGTCGAAGTGCGGCTCGAGGTCTTTCATCGAGAGCGTGCCTTCGAGGCCGAAGCGCGCGCGCCAGTCGTCGACGACGTCCTCGGGCGTGCGCCAGACGATCGCCGAGTTGATGACGGTGCTGCCGCCGACGCAGCGCCCCTGAATCATCGGCATGTACGCGCGCCCCTTGAGCGTCTGCATGCCGTTGTCGCGCATCATGCGGTCGAACGCGCCGCGCACGTCGGAGCCGAACTCGCGCGTCTTCACCCACGGCCCCTCCTCGAGGATGCCGACGGTGAAGCCTTGCGTGACGAGCGTGTGCGCGGCGACGGCGCCGGCGGCGCCCGAGCCGATGACGACGAAGTCGAAG
>JAYVXL010000129.1:0-8215 GCA_043785185.1 Myxococcales bacterium | reverse complement strand
CGGTGTATTGCCGGAGTACCGTGTTCGAAAAACCGAGGCCGAAGAGCGCGCGCACCAGACCCCCGAACAGGTGCCGCTCGGCGGCGAACGCGAGCTGCGGCTTTCGGATGAAGTACTTGTCGTAAAAAGCGTACGTCGAGCCGTCGGGCTGCACGGCCCGGACGCGCGCGTCGTACTCCGACGCGTGCGCAAAGGTGTCCATCGACCCGGGGAACGCGAGCGGCGCCATGCTCCGCGTGCCGGTGCCGAAGTAGTTCTGCGCGATGTTCTCCTGGTACTCGAAGCTCGCGCGCACGCGGAACAAGGTGCGGAGGAAGTGCGGCGCGTCGTAGTCGACCCAGTGGTACTGCACGCCGCCCGTCGACGCGAACGCTTGCGCGAAGACGCGCTGCTCGTACGGCGCGTACGCGAAGAGCGGCTCGGTGTGCTTGCCGTTGTCGAAGTAGTAGACGCGCGCGCCGAAGCCGAACCCGATGTCGTTGTCGTAGTTCGCGAGCGGCAGCCCGGTGAAGTAGCCGCCCTCCTTCTTGCGCACGAGGTCGTCGTCGCGCAGGCGCTGCAAGCGGCCGAGCCCGTCCGGCGGGCCGGCGGCGACGCCGCTTCGCGCGGCGCTGGGAGCCGCGTCGTCGCCGCGCGCATGGCCCGAGACGAGGCCGATCGCGAAGATCCCGAGGAGACTGCACCACCGCATGCCGAGACGCGCACTCTACGGGAGGGACAAGGCCGCGGTCTCCTTCCTCGCACTCGCACGTCGCTCGAGCGTGACTTCCGCGTGAACGACGACGATTTCCTGCCTCCGCTCGACCCGAGTGCGCTCACAATGCCGCGTGACCAAGAAGGAAGGGACCCAGATGAGCCAAGACGTTCGACGGCGCGACGTGCTCGCGCTTGCAAGCTTCGGCGGCGTGGTCTTTGCGTCGGGCCTCGTGGGATGTGGCGGAGCGCCAGGCGCGGGCGCGCCCCCGCAGGTGGCCTCGAGCGACCCCAACGCGAGAGTCGCGGCACCCCCGACGGCCCTCGCCGCGCCGAAGGTCGAGGACTTCTTCTTCCTGCAGCTGACCGACACGCACTGGGGCTACAAAGGCCCGGCGAACCCCGAGGCCGAGACGTGCCTGAAGAAGACCGTCGCCGCGATCAACGCCTCGCCCGCGCAGCCGGACTTCATCGTCCACACCGGCGACCTCACGCACCTCATCGACGATCCGAAGGAGCGACGCGCGCGCCTCGGCCAGGTGAAGGAGATCCTCGCCGGCCTGACGGTGAAGAAGGTCTACGCCATCCCCGGCGAGCATGACGCGTCGCTCGACAAGGGCGAGGCCTTCAAGGAGATCTTCGGCCCGCCGTACCACGCGTTCGCGCACAAGGGTGTCTACTTCATCGCGCTCGACAACGGCTCATCGTCGGCGCTCGGCGACGCGCAGCTCGACTGGATGAAGGCGGAGGTGGCGAAGGTGCCCGATGGCGCGCCGCTCGTCGTCCTCGCGCACAAGCCCCTGTTCGATCTCTTCCCCGAGTGGGAGTGGGCGACGAAGGACGCCGACAAGGCGCTCGCGCTCCTCGGCAACCGCGACGCGACGGTCTTCTACGGCCACATCCATCAGGAGAACCACAAGGTCACCGGCAAGGTGTCGCACCACTCGGCGCGCTCGCTCATCTTCCCGCTGCCGGCGCCCGGCTCGGTGCCAAAGAAGGCGCCGCTCGCGTGGGACCCGGCGAGCAAAGACCACGGCATCGGTCACCGCGCGGTCATGATCGAGAAGGCGCGCGCCCGCGTCGAAGAGAAGCCCTTCGGCTGAGCGCGCGCCGCGTCGTGCTCGCTCCCGCCCTCAGCGGCGATCGATCACGGCGATGTCGTGCATCTCTTTGCCACTCTCGAGCGTGACGACCTTCTCCGTCGCGTGCTCCTTCGGGGTGCCCCAATCCTCGAACGTCGTCACGTACACCTTCGTGCGCGCGCTCGCGCGGTTGCGATCCGACGCGTAGTAGTGCGCGCGAACGAGGTAGCGGCCGCGCGGCGCGCGCTTCAGCACGTACATCTCGGGGCCGTAGCCCTGCGTCACGTCGCGCGTCAGCTCGCCGCCGCTCTGCGTCTGGCGGTGGCTGTAGAAGCACTCCTCGCCCGACGGCTCGGTGACGTGCAGGTCGACGTCGGTGTTGTCGGTGTTCCAGGTGATCGTGACGACCAAATCGGCCTTCGTCATGCCGATCTTCTGCGACAGCGTCTCGAGGCGCGCGCGCGCGTAGTCGGGCGCGCTCGTCGTCGCCGCGCCGGCCGCGACGCCGCGGAGGAAGCGCAAGTAGTCGAGCTCGACGATGGTGCGCAGGTCGCCGAAGCGCGGGTCCCACTCGCCCATGAGCGGCACTTCGTAGAAGGCCATCGCGAGGTCCGTCTTGCCCATGCCGGCGAGCGCCTGCGCCATCGCGCGGTAGGTCTGCGGCTCGTAGGGGCGCGCGTCGGCGACGCGGCGGAGCAGGTGATAGGCCTGCGCGCGGAGCCCCAGGTCCATCGCCGAGAAGCCGACGTCGCGCGCGAGGACGGCGTCGCCCGGGTTCTCCTCGACGAGCGACGACAGCGCCTTCAGCGCGTCGGCCGGCCCCGCCTGCGCGAGCCGCGCGCGCGCGTCGTCGCTGACGCGATCGTAGTCGAGCTCGTGCTTCGTCAGCATCGCGAGGAGGTTCGGCGCGAGCTGTGATTTGTTCGTGAGCTTCGTCGCGAGGGGCGCGGCGTCGACGGTGAAAGAGGACGCCGGCATCCGGGCGAGCGCCATGCGGTACGCCGGCGGCACCTCGAGCTTCACGCCCGGCGTCTTCTCGAGCTTCGTCAGCATCGCGAAGAACGAAGCCTTCGGGTCGCCGAGCGTGTCGTACGTCTGCTTGAGCGTCGTCGCGAAGAGCTCGCCGGCGGGCGTGCCCTTCACGACGAGCGCGTCCTCTTCCGGGCGGATGCCGAAGCGCGCGTAGTCCTGCTCGGTCTCGAGCATGAGGAGCGACGACGTCCGGCCGGTGACGCGGAAGTGGGTGGCGTACGCCTTCGCGACGCCCTCGGTCGCCGCCTCGAGCTCCTCGAGCTGCGTCGTCGCGACCTGGCCGTACGCACGCGGCGCGAGCTGCGAGGCGACCTTCGCGCCCAGCTTGGTGCGCCGCGTCTCGCGTTGGCCGTCGCGCTCGAGCGTGAGGACGAGCTCGGCGCCCGCGGGGAGCTGCCCGCGGCCGACGGCGAGGAGCGTCTGCCCGGGGAAGATCGCCTTCGGTCGGCCGGCGAGGAGCACGTCGCTGCCGCCGGTCACCGTCGCGGCTTCGAGCTGCCACGGCCGCGCGCGGTGCGCGGTGGCGGCGCGGGCGATCTCCGACTCGCCGGTCACCGAGAACACCGCGCCGCCGCTCTCGCGCGCGAGGTGCGTGAGCGCGGCGACGTCGGTGCCGGCCATGCCGGTCTGGTACGCGAAGAGGCTCCCCGCGCCGCCGGACGCGAGCGTGCGACCGAGGGCGTAGAGGTTGCCCTCGCCCCACGTCGCCGCGCCGTCGGACAGGAGGAACAGATCGTACTTGAGCGCGCCGGCGCCCGAACTTGCCGCGCCGCCGAGCCACGACGGCCGCGCGGCCTCCTTCAGCGCGGCGCCGATGTCCGTCGCGCCCTCGAGCGCGAGGCCGTTCGCGTCGGAGAGCAGCGCGTCGACGTTCTCCCGCGTGTTGTCGACGAAGCCCGGCTTGTACCAGCGCGCGTCGACGCCGAAGAACAGCACGTCGAAGCGCCGGAGCGAGTCGCGGTTCGCGTCGAGCACCGCGCGCATCAACTTGAGCCACACGTTGAATCGGTCGGGGTTCGAGCTGAGCGACGTGTCGAGGAGGAAGACGGCGCTGTCGTGCGACGGCGCCGCGGCGCCCTCGGGCAGGCTCGGCGCGACCTGCGCGGCGAAGTAGCTCCCCGTCTTGCCGTCGTCGCCCGCGATGACCGGCGAGCCCGGCGCCTTCAGGCGGACGCTCACGAGGTGGTTCTTCGGGTCTTCGAAGTGGTAGTCGCGGCGCGTGTCGCCTTCGGCCGGCTGCGTCTCCGGCTGCGTCGCGGGCGCGGCGCCTGGCAGCTTGGCGACGCGCACGTCGACGACCGCGTGGGGCGCCTTCTCCGGCAGCTCGAAGCGGTACTCGAGGTCGCCGCCGATGTGGACGAGGTCGACGTCGTACCCGACGACGATGCGGTGAAGCTTGTGCGGGGCGAGCGGGAACACGCGCGCGCTGAAGACGCCGGCGCCCGCCCACTCCATGAGCGCCGGGTCCACGCGCCGCCGCACCGTCTCGCCGTACGCGAACGCCGCCTTCTCGCGCGGCACCATCTTGGCTTCTTTCGGGCTGGTCCACGTCGCCTTGCGGTCGCTCATGATCTCGAGCGGGCCGTCGCCCATCTTTTTCGTCTCCGAGACGGCGAAAAAGAGCGGCTGCGTGCTCGGCCCCTTGGCCTCGAACGTGCTCTCGCCGAACGCGAAGAAATAGGGCGACGCCTCCTCGGGCAGCCGCAGCTGGAAGTTGCCTTCGAGCTGCCGGTCCTTGTCGCTCTCGTAGACGTAGTCGATGAGGACGCGCGCGCGGAAGCCGTCGATCGTGACCTTCGCCTGCAACGTGCGCAGCGGCAGCTCCTCCTTTTCGCCGACCATGAGGCGCGTCGCGTTCGGCGTGATCTGCGAGCGCTTCCAGGTCGTCTCTTCGGGCTTCTTCGGGGAGGCCTCGTCCTTCTTCATCGCGGCGCCGGGCGCCTGCGCCGGCGCTTCGCGGGCGGCCATGTCCATCGCCGCAGCGCCGGCGGCCCCTGCTGCGGGCGGCGGCGCCATCGGCGGCGCGGTCGCGCGGGAGTCGCTCTTGGAGGTGCCGCAGCCGGCGACGGCGGCGAGGAAGAAGAGGTACGGAAGCGCGGTGCGGCGGGACACGGAAGGGCTGGACATGTCGGTTCTCCCGTTGGCTCAACGCGCCCGCGCCGCGTGCCTTACAGGGCGACGGAAGGCGAGAGAAGCCGAGGGGAGGGGCGCAAGCCCCCGGCGTCACTTCCAGAAGTCGAGCTTCTCCACTTCGTTCTCTTTGCGTGACGCCTTGCCCGCGCGCGAGCTCGGCGCGGGCGCCGGCGCGGCGATCGGCGCGATGCCCGAGCCGGCGTTCTGCATGGCGACGCGCTGCTTCTTCAAATCTTCTTCGTAGGGGCGCGAGTGGAGCGCGGCGGGTCGCGGCGGTGCGCGGCGCGCGAGCGCCTCGGTGCGCGCGAGGTTGTCCTCCTGCTGCTTGAGGCGGCTGAGCGCGGCGTCGACCTGGCCCGCCTCGAAGAGCCGGTTCACCTCGATGAGCGTCTGGGCGGTGCGGCTCCGCTCGAGGCGCGTCGCGACGTACGGGTCGAGATCCGCCTGCGCGGCGGCCACGTCGTCGACGACGCGCACGGCGAGGGCTCCGCCGCACCCACCGACGGCCTCCGAGCCGAGGTCACGGTACGTCAGCTTGACGTCTACGACCGGCTGAACGCCCGCCTGCGCGGCCGGGACCTTCAGCTTCATGAGCACGGTCTTCTCCTCTTTTGCGCTGAAGGTGCCGAACGGCACGATGACGCGCGCGCCGTCGCGCTGGAACGCGCGATCGAAGACCTGCTCGATCTCTACGCCGGGCAGCAAATCCACACGCAGCTCCGCGTCGCTCGCGACCGACGCGAGCAGATCGTCGAACTCGCGCGCGAAGACTCCGGAGAGCGCGCTCGGGGACTCGACGAAGTAGTGCTGCCCGTTGCCCTCCGCGGCGATCGCCGTCATCACCCGCTCGTCGAAGTCGACGTCGACGCCGATCGTCGAGACCGTCACGCTGCGGTCGCCGCGATCGCGCATGCGGCCCACCATGCCGCGCAGCCCCGGAATGTCGCGAACGCCGTGGTTGGTCGCGCCGTCGGAGAGCAAGATCATCCGGTTCACGCGGCCCGCGCCGAGCGCGGTCTCGTCGAGCTGCCGCGCGCCCTCGGCGAGCCCGCACGAGATGCACGTGTCGCCGCCGAGATGGATCGACCGGATCGCCGCCTCGATCGACGCGCGCGTCTCTGCGCGCGTGATCGTGGGCGGGACGACCAGGGTGGCCGCGGTGTCGAAGCTCACGATGGTGACGCTGTCGCCGTCGCGCATCCGGTCGACCATCCCGACCGCCGCGGCGATCGCGTTGGTGATGCGATCGCCTTTCATCGAGCCGGAGCGATCGATCACGATCGCGAGGTTGAGCGGGGGCGCGATCGTGCCGGGGCGGGAGGCGCCCGTGATCTGGGCGAAGAAGTAGGTCTCGCCGGGGGCGGCGTCGCTGCGCGCGAGGGTCGAGTGCCCGAGGCGCGCGTCGACGTGGAGGGTTTGACCGGTCGAGAAATGGGAGAGGTCGACCTTCGCGGTCGGCTCCGGGCCGAGCTCTTGGCTTTGGGCGCGCGCGGACCTGGGGACGGGGAGGGCCATCGCGCCGGCGGTCGCGAGGCCGACGCCGAGGGCGGTCCAGAGGGCGAGCTTCCGGAGGAGCATCGACCTTGTTGTACGGGCGGACGGGCGAAACGATCTCCGCGCGCCCGCGCGGCTCCCTGGCGGGAGATGAGCGTTCCTTCGCCGTTTCGTGGCCAACCGAGTCATCTCAATGACTTAGGCGGAGTCACAGTCGGCGTGGACGCGCGTTCACGGTTCACCCGGTCTTCTCCGCGGCGTCTCGCCTAGGCGGCTTCGGGGGCGGGTAGGAGCCTTGGCACCGTGCGTGCTACGCGTGCACGGACAACCCATGATGTCTCCCAGGGCGCGCGCGGTCGCATCGATTCTCTCCGCGACCGTCGCGCTCGTTTCCGTCGCCGCGAGCGGATGCGGCTACGTCGACGAGTGCACGAACGGTGACAGTGACTGCCAGGGCTCTCGGGTTCGCCGTTGCCGCGGCCCCAGCGGTGACACGGTCCCTGGAAGCGGCAAGGGGGCGTACTGGCACGACGAAAGAGACTGCGCGGAGCGCGGTCTCTTTTGCGCCGTCCACAAAGGCGGAGCGGGCTGCTTCGCGAGCGCGGAGAGGGTCCCGGAGTGTGCGGGAGACGCCACCACGGCGTGTCGAAACAACCAGCGCGTGCAGTGCTGGGACGGCTTCGTCCGCGAGGTCGACGAAGACTGCGCCACGTTTACCTGCACGCAGCCGTGCCCGGCGACCACCATCTGTGTCGCGACCGTCTCGACGCCCGTAGCGGATGCGCGATGCCGAGCCGACGACGTCACGGGCACCGACGGTCATTGCAGCGGCCGCGCGGCGCTCAACTGCGGCTGCGGGGGCAAGCTGCTCAGCGAGGTCGAGTGCGCGTCCGCCGAGACCTGCCTCGCGGACTTCTCGTTCGCGACCTGCGCCTTCTCCGCGGCGATCGATCCGCGCTGTCCAAACGAGCTCGGTCCCGAGTACTACTGCGACGGCACCACGGCGGTCCGTTGCCGGCGTCGTCATGCCATCGAGCGGCTCGATTGCAGCGACTCGAGCTGCGCCACCTACGGGTGCACGAACCACACCCCCAAGTCGGTTCAGCGTCCTTGACGGTGCACGGGCGCGGGACGCGCTCTCGCGGCTGAGATCGACCGCGTCCGAGCCCGGTTCTACGCCGGAAGCGCCCTCTTCGGGCCGCCCGCGGAACGGGGGCGGGGCGGGCGCGCCCCCCTCGCTTTTTCCCCGAAATGAGCTATGGTGCCCCCGTCACGTCACCGTTTCCGGCGAATCGACTCGTAGCTGTAGGCCCTTTCCGGCACTGGCAACGCGTTCATGCACTCGGGACGAAACGTGTGGTTGGCGCACCTCAAAGCGCGTCACCCGCGATCGTACGAAGCGGCTCGTCCGATCAAAACAACAACGCGATAACTGCCGTCACTGCCAATCTGGAAGAGGTCATCATGGGTCAGCGTCTTTACGTCGGGAATCTCTCGTTCAACTCCACCGAGGAGACCATCCGCGCCGTCTTCGCGGAAATCGACGAGGTCACCGACGTCCACGTCGTCACCGATCGCGAGACCGGTCGTTCGCGTGGTTTCTGCTTCGTCACGATGGGCACCCCCGGCGGCGCCCAGAAGGCGATTGAGACGATGAACGGCGCGGTCGTCGACGGCCGTCCGCTTCGCGTCAACGAGGCCGAGGAGCGCCAGAGCCGCGGCGGCGCCGGCGGTGGCGGCGGTGGCGGCGGTGGCGGCGGCGGCGGCAGCCGGCGCAGCGG
>JAYVXL010000128.1:0-2472 GCA_043785185.1 Myxococcales bacterium | reverse complement strand
CGAGCGTAGCAAGCGAACGCTCACCCAAGCACGCGGTAAACCAGAACGCCGAGCGCGAACGACGCGGCGTTGGCCAGGCCGGACGCCGCGGCGGCGCGCCGCCAGCTCGCTCCCGGCAGCGCCAGCCGGTAAATCAAGAGCTCTGCGCCGAAGGCCCAGGCCTCGCTCGCCGCGTAGCGCATCGGCTCGGAGAGGCCGAGCGTCGGGACGACGAACCACACGATCGGGTGCGTCGCGAGCGTCGCGAGCAGCGCGACGGCCGCGCGTTGCCAGGCTGGCGCGGCGAGCCGGCGGGTGACGAGGACGACCACCGGCACCTCGACGAGCTGCGTGAGCGCGAAGGCGAGCGCCCACTCGCCCGTGTACGTCACGACGCCCTAAACTCCGCGGTCCTTCATGTAGTCGAGGTAGCCCTGCGCCTGGATCGTGAGCGGGCTCCGGAGGAACCGCGTGAGGATGATCGCGAACGACTCGCGCGCGTCGGACCACTTGTGCATCTTGAGGTAGGTCTCGCCCATCAGGAGCAGCGCCTCCGGCTCGAGGCCGCTGTCCGGCGAGCCCGCGCTGCCCTCGCTGCGCGAGGAGAGGCTCGCGGCGAAGTTGCGGAGCGCGTACTGGATGCGGGAGATGGCCGCGTCGTAGTTGTCGCGCTGCAGGTAGAAGCGCGCCACGTAGAGCTCGTGGCGCACGAGGCGCGCCGTCACCTCGGCGAGCAGCTCGCGGACGTGGGGCGTCTCCTTTCCGTCCGGGTAGTCGTGGACGTAGCCGCGGAGCTCCTTGAAGGCGTCCATGATGACGGCCTGGTCGCGCTCCTCGCCGGCGGGGAGCAGGAACGAGTCGCCGATCTCTTTGTACTGCGCCTCGGCGATGCGCGAGCGGGCGTACGCGACCTCCTCGTCGTCGGAGCGGTGGTCGTGGACGAACTGGCGGTAGCCGCGGATCGCGTCGGCGTACTTGTCCTGCGCGAAGTCGGCGTCGGCGATGCGCAGCTCGGCGAGGCGCGCGTACTTCGAGTAGCTGTACTTGCGCTTCACCTCGCGCATGAGGCTCTGCGACTCGAGCCAGTTGTGCGCGTTGAACTCGAGGAGCGCGGCCTCGTAGGCGCGCTTGGCGTCGGCGGTGTAGCCGAGCGCGGTCTTGGGGTCCTGGTTCAGGCACCCGAGGCCGGCCGGGGCGGCGGCGCAGACCACGAGCAGCGCGAGGATTCGGGCGCGAAGCATCGGCCTCGCTCGTACCACCATTTCCGCGGCGCGTCAGCGTGCTGCGTCGGGGCGCCAGCGCTGGATGCGGCGCGCAGGCGGAAGGCCGTCCTGCGCCGCGTGCTTGTAGACGGCGCGCAGGATGAGGCGGATCTTCTCGGCGAGATCGCCGCCGCCGGCGCCGCCCATCTCCACCTGCACCTCGCCCCCGGCGTCGATGGTCGCCGTGACGGCGAGCTCCGTCTCCGCGGTCGCCGCGCGGCCGCTGTACCGCCAGGGCGGGCCTCCGGCCTGCGGCCGCTCCACGTCGAGGCGCACGCCGGTCTCTGGTCTTTGCCCGATGATGCCCATCGCGTACGGCGGTCTCCTTGGGGGTCGCGGTTCGCGCGTTTGCCCGGGACGGGCAAAACCGCTTCGCTCTATGGTAGAACGCCAGGCCCATGGAGAAGAACCCCATCACGCCCGAAGGAGCACAAAAGCTCCGGGATGAGCTCCAGAACCTCCGCGCCGTGGAGCGGCCGGCGGTCATCCAGGCCATCGCGACCGCGCGCGAGCACGGCGATCTCAAAGAGAACGCCGAGTACCACGCCGCGCGCGACAAGCAGTCGTTCATCGAGGGTCGCATCAAGGACATCGTCAACAAGCTCGCGCTCGCCGAGGTGATCGATCCGTCGAAGCTGTCGGGCTCGCGCGTCGCGTTCGGCGCCCACGTGAAGCTCGCGAATACGCAGACCGAGGAAGAGGTCACTTACCGGATCGTCGGCGCCGACGAGTCCGACATCAACACCGGCCTCATCAGCGTCACGAGCCCGCTCGCCCGATCGCTCCTCGGCAAGGAGCCGGGCGACGAGGTGAAGGTGCGGACGCCCGGCGGCGAGCGGATGTACGAGGTCCTCGAGGTCTCGTTCAAGTAGGCGCGGGCGAGCGCGGCGTGGACTCGTTCGCCGCGATCCTCGAGGGCGCGCGCCGGTGGCTGAAGAAGCCAGCCGCGGCGCGGCTGAGCGCGCTCGCGGCCGAGGCCGGGGCGGCGACGACGGCGGTGCCCGAGGCGCGGCGCGCGGACTGGGAGAAGCTCGTGCGCGGGTTCGACGCGGACGAGGCGCCGGAGCGGCGGCGCGCGCGCGTCGAAGGTCTCGCGCGCGCGTGCGCGCTCTTTCTCGCCCCGAGCGTCGCGGCGCCGCCGCCGGGCGCGGCGCCGCCCGCGCCGAGAGCGCCGCCGCCGCTCGCGATGGACGCCCCGCCGACGGCGCTCGGCGGCATCGGCGGCAAGGGC
>JAYVXL010000127.1:0-2475 GCA_043785185.1 Myxococcales bacterium | reverse complement strand
CACGCGAGCGCCAGGTCTGCCCACGTCTCCTTCTCTTGCACCCGGTGGTGCCCGGGCGCTGGCACCTCGATGCGCATGCCCGCCACGATCGGGCTGCCGCCCTGCACGTCGAGCGCGTTGGCGCCGACGAGCAGCGTCTCGAGGCGCGCGTCGCCGTACGTCACGTGCGCCAACTGCGCGAGCGTCTCGCCCGGCTGAACCACGTGGGTGAACGCGCGCGCCGGCCGCGCGGTCGCGAGGAGGCCCGCCGCCGCGAGCGCGAGGGCGACGCCGAGCGCGCCGGGCGCGCGCGTCACGGGCCGCCCCCGTCGAGGCGCATCGCGACGTCGATGAGCACCGTCTCGCCCGCGGCCACCGCGATCTCGCGCCGCTCCTCCGGCGCGCTCGGGTGCACGAGCGTGACCCAGTGCCGGCCCGCGGCCAGCGGGATGGCGCGCGCGAACGGCGTCGTGTCGACGCTCTGCCCGTCCACGCGGACCTCGGCCCACGGGCTCGCGACGACGCGCAGCGCGCCCGCGCGCTCCGGCGCGAGCGGAAGCGGCCCCGCCCCGACGAGCGCCGCCGCGCCGCGCGAAGGCGCCGTCAGCTGCACCGCCGCGCCGAGGAGCGCGAACACGACGCCGATCGCCGCGAGCACGAGGACGGTGCCGCGCAGATCGTCGCGCCCTCCGCCGGGGACCAGCGGCGCCGGCGCTGCGCCGCGCTTGGCCGGCACGAGCCCGGCGTCGCCGAGCGCGCGCGCCACCACCGCCGCCAGCCCCTCGCGCGTCCGCGCGTGGACGACCTCGGCGAGCGCGTCGGCCACGTCGTCGGCCGTGGGGTAGCGATCGTCGGGCAGCTTCTCGAGCAGGCGCATCGTCACCTTCTCGAGCGCGCGCGGCACGTCCGGCGCGCGCGTGCGCATCGGCGGCGGCGGGTCGCGTCGCGTGCGCTGCGACGCCGCGCGCTTGTCCTTCGACGCCGGCCCGTCGAACGGCCGCGTCCCGGTGAGCAGCTGGTAGAGGACGACGCCGAGCGAGAACAGATCGCTGCGCGCGTCCACGTCCTCGCCCAAGATCTGCTCCGGGGACATGTACGCCGGCGTCCCGAACGCGCCGTTCTCGCGGGGCGCGTGGTCGGTGGGCGCGGCCCTGGGCGCGAGGGGAATGTCCGCGCTCGGCAGCCGCTCGCGCTGCGCGATGCCGAAGTCGCACAGCTTCACCTCGCCGCGCCGCGAGACCAGCAAGTTCTGCGGCTTGATGTCGCGGTGCACGACGCCGCGCGCGTGAACGTGCGCGAGCGCCTGCGCGACCTGCGCGCCGATCGCCGCGACCGCCTCGTAGGGCAGCCGCAGCTTGCGCGCCTCCTGCTTCTTGAGGAGCGCCTCGAGGCTGTAGCCGTCGACGTGCTCGATCACGAGGTACATCTCGTGCTCGTTCTTCACGAAGTCGTAGAGGAGGACGACGCCCGGGTGGCCGAGCTCGCCGAGCACGCGCGCTTCGCGCTCCAGCTGCGCGGCGAAAGGCGAGCGCGGGCCCACGCTCGCCTTGAGCACCTTGAGCGCGACGGTGCGGCCCAGCGGCTCCTGCACCGCCTTGTACACCGTCGCGAGCGCGCCCGACCCGAGCTGCTCGGTCGTGCGGTAGGCGCCCAGCGTCGGGAGCGTCACGGCGCGCGGGGCGCGAAGAGCGACGTCCCGGTCATCGCGGCCGGCTGCGGGAGCCCGAGGAGCTGCAGCATCGTCGGCGCGACGTCGCAGATTCGCCCGCCCGGACGCAGCGCGCGGTCGCGATCCGCCTCGTTCACGTAGACGAGCGGCACCGGGTTCGTCGTGTGGGACGTGTGCGGAGCGCCGGTGGCCGGGTCCTTCATCAGCTCGCAGTTGCCGTGGTCGGCGGTGATGAGCACGCAGCCGCCCTTCGCCGTCGCCGCGTCGCAGATCCGGCCGAGGCCCTCGTCCACCGTCTCGACGGCGCGGATGGCGGCGCCGAGCATTCCGGTGTGGCCGACCATGTCGGGGTTCGCGAAGTTGACGAGCACGAAGTCGTACGCGCCGCTCTCGATGGCGCGCACGGTCTCGTCGGCGACGCCCTTCGCGCTCATCTCCGGCTTCTCGTCGTAGGTGGCGACGTCCTTTGGGCTCGGCACCATCTTGCGATCCTCGCCGGCGAACGGCTCCTCGCGGCCGCCGTTGAAGAAGTAGGTCACGTGCGCGTATTTCTCGGTCTCCGCGCAGCGGAACTGCGCGAACCCGTTCCTCGCGAGCACCTCCGGGAAGGTGTCCGCGAACGTCTCCTTCGGGAACGCGATCGGCAGGCCGAGCTTCGTGTCGTACAGCGTCATGCACGCGTAGCGCGCGAACGGCGGACCTGCCGCGCGCGAGAACTCCGAGAACTCTTGGGCCGTCAGCGCGCGTGACAGCTCGCGCGCGCGGTCGGGGCGAAAGTTGAAGTGGAGCGCGGCGTCCTTTGCCGCGTCGACGCCCGCGTACCCCTC
>JAYVXL010000126.1:0-8223 GCA_043785185.1 Myxococcales bacterium | reverse complement strand
GGGCGTCGGGCAGGCAGAGCCCGACGCCCCCGCCGCATCCGGGGCCGACGCGGCGCGCAAGGAGCAGGCACGCACGCACTTCGAGCGCGGCGCCGCGCTCGTGCGCACGCAGGCGTGGGAGGCGGCGCTCGCGGAGTTCCTGCTTTCGCGCGAGCTCTTCGCGACCCGCGGCAACACCCAGAACGCCGCGGTGTGCCTGCGGCAGCTGGAACGCTACGACGAGGCGCTCGGGATGCTCGAGGCGCTGCTGGCGACGTTCCCCAACCTCGCCCCGGCCGATCGCGCCGCGGCGGATGAGGACATTCGCCAGCTGCGCGTGCAGGTCGGCGCCGTCGACGTCAGGGTCTCCGAGTCTGGCGCGCAGGTGCAGATCGACCAGCGCGCGCGCGGAAGCTCGCCGCTCGGCGCGCCCGTCCGGGTCAAGGCGGGCTCGCACCGGGTGCTCGTCTACAAGGCGGGCTTCGTCACGCACGAGGCGCGCGTCGACGTCGCCGGCGGCCAGAGCGTCGTCGTGGACGCGCGCCTCGAGCCGCTCCGCGAGTCCGGGCGCCTTCGCGTCGTCGAGCAGGCGGGGCGGCCAGCGGAGGTCATGGTCGATGGTTTCCCCGTCGGCAGCGCGCCGTGGGAGGGGAGCGTCGCGACCGGCGCGCACACCGTCAGCCTCCGCGGCGACGAGGGCGCCGGCACGCAACCCGCGCAGATCACGGTCGCGGCCAGCGGCACGACGCCGCTGACCCTCGCGCTCGAGGCGCTCGACGCCGAGCTTCGCGTCGAGCCGATGCCGGCGGGCGCGCTCGTCGCCGTCGACGGCGTCCCGGTCGGCAGCGGCGTCTGGAGCGGCCGCGTCCGCAGCGGCGGGCACAAGGTGGAGGTCGCGGCGAGCGGCTTCTTGCCGCGCGCGCTCTCGGTCCTCCTCGCAGCGGGCCAACGCGAGACCGCCCGGGTCTCGCTCGACCGAGATCCCGAGTCGCCGATGTGGGGCTCGGGCGGTCGCGGGCGCGTCGTCTTCGACGCGAACGTCGGCGTCGCCACCGGCTCGCTCTTCGGCGGCGACGTGTCCGGCGGGTGCGGGAGCGGCTGCACGAGCGCGCTTCCGCTGGGCACCCAGGGAATGATCCACGCGGGGTACGAGCTGAAAAATCGCGTCGTCCTTGCGCTGGCGGGCGGCTACCTCGTGACCAGTGAGCACGTCCGAGGGCGCGCGGTCTCCGCGACGCCGCGTGGGCGCGCGCCCGTCCTCGGCACGGCCGACGACGCGCTCGCTCTCCGCGGCCTCCTGCTCGGCGGCGCCCTCGCCTACCACACGGCGAGCTCCGTCCCGCTCACGCTGCGCCTCGGCGCGGGCGTGCTGCTCGGAGAGGCGCGCGACGAGCGCACCGCGCAGTTCCCGCTCGGCAGCGGCGGCGCGACGGAGACGACCGCCGCGCGCTACGGCTACCTCGCGCCGGAGGTCCGCGTCGGCTTCCCGGTCGGCGAGCACGTCGAGCTCCTCGTCGGCGCGCAGGCGCTCTTGCTCGTCGCCATCACCAAGCCGCAGTGGCAGGACGCCGACAGCTTCGTGCTCGGGCGCGATTTTCTGAGCTTCGGGGCGGCGTCGATCGTGGGGCCCTTCGTCGTCGTCGTGACACCTGGCATCGGCCTCCGCTACGCGCTTTGAGCTTTGCAATGCCCCGCGCTTGGTAAGATGCCGCGCATGGTCACGCAGATCGAATTCTGGAACGGCGAGGTGGCGGAGCGGTGGGTGAGCGACCAGGAGCGGCTCGATCGCGTCTTCGGGCCGCTCGGCGACGAGGCGATGAAGGCCGCGCGCCCCGCCCCCGGCGAGCGCGTGCTCGACGTCGGCTGCGGCTGCGGCGGGACGACGTTCGACCTCGCGCGCGCCGCAGGCAAGACCGGCCACGTGCTCGGGGTCGACATCTCGGCGCCGATGGTCGCGCGCGCGCGCGAGCGCGCAGCCGCGGAGGGCTTCGGCAACGTCGCGTTCGCCGAGGCCGACGCCGCGACCCTCACCGCGCCGCAGCCCTTCGATCTGCTGTTCTCGCGCCTCGGCGTCATGTTCTTCGAGGACCCGCGCCTCGCCTTCACCAACCTGGCGCGCGCGCTGCGACCGGGCGGCCGCGTGGCCTTCGTGTGCTGGCGCGCGCTCGACTTGAACGACTGGGCGACGGTCCCCCTCGCCGCAGCCGTCACGCTGGTCCCGCCGCCTCCGCCGGCCCCGCCTGGCGCGCCGGGCCCGTTCGCCTTCGCCGACGCGGAGCGCACGCTCGAGATCCTGCGCGGCGCCGGCTTCGAGGACGCGCGCGCTGCCGTGCGCGACGTGCCCCTGCACGTCGGCCACCTCGAGGACGCGACCGACTTCGCGACGCGGATGGGTCCGGCGTCGCGCCTCCTGAAGACCGCGCCGCCCGACGTGCAAGCGCGAGGACGCGAGGCGATCCGCGAGGCCCTGCGCCCGCACGCCTCGAAGGAGAACGGCGTCGTCCTGCGCGCCGCGCAGTGGGTCGTCACCGCCGCGCGCCCGTGACGGCGAGGCGCGCGCGCAGGCGCGATCGGTATCGTGGCGCGATCTACCGCGCGCCGATGCGGAGGAGGACGACCTTCACCGTGTCGAAGATGATCGTCAGGTCGAAGAGCACCGAGTAGCTCTTGATGTAATAGAGGTCGTACTGGAGCTTCTCCAGCATGTCCTCCGCGCTCGCGCCGTAACGGCAGCGGACCTGCGCGTGACCGGTGACGCCCGGCTTGACGTACAGGCGCTGCTTGAAGAACGGCACCTGCTGCTCGAGCTGCTCGATGAACACCGGCCGCTCCGGGCGCGGGCCGACCATGCTCATCTCTCCCTTCAGCACGTTCCACAGCTGCGGAAGCTCATCGAGGCGCGTCTTGCGGATGAACTTGCCGACGCGCGTGACGCGGTCGTCGTTCTCCTTGGCGAACTGCGCGCCGCCCTTCTCGGCGTCGGTGCGCATGGATCGAAACTTCAGGATCGTGAAGAGCGCGCCGAACTCGCCCGCGCGGACCTGCTTGTAGAGGACGGGGCCGCGCGAATCGAGCTTGATGGCGATGACGGTGAGGATCATCAGCGGCGCCGCGAGCACGAGCCCGATGCTGGCGACGACGAGGTCGAGGATTCGCTTCAAGCGCCGCGTCGTCGTTCGGGCGGTGAAGCCCTCGGCGAAGATGAGCTGGCTCGGCTTCAGCTCGCGCACGTAAATTTTGCCGTGCGTACGCTCGTAGAAGTCGACCCCCTCCTCGACCTCCACGCCGCGGAACTTCACCTCGAGCAGCTGATCGACCGGCAGCGTGCCGCGGCGATCGGGGTAGGCGACGAGCACGACCTGAACCTGCTCGCGCATCACGAGGTCGAACAGATCGCCGTAGGTGCCGACGATGCCCTCCTCGGCGCTGAGCTGCCATTTGTCGCGCGCGAGCATTCCGACGAGCTCGAGGCCGTGTTGCGGGTTCCTCCGGATCGTCCCCGCCAGCTCGCGCGCCAGGCTGCCGTTGCCGAGAATGAGCGTTCGCCGCAGAAATCCCGTGTTCTCCGAGACGCTGTCGTAGAGGAGGCGCCACGCCGGCAAGACGAGCGCCGTCAGCGCGAAGGCGCCGAGGTAGATGCCGCGACCGAGCTCGAAGCGCGGCACGAAGTAGAAGAAGACGAGCAGGATGACCGTGCCGAGCGCGAGCGCCTTCAGCACCCGCTCGTAGAGCGCCTGCGCCGTGCGCGTGGCGGACGGATCGTACATGCCCGAGTAGTAGAGGGCGCCCTGCACGATGACGGCGACGAGGATCGCCTTCTTCACGATGTCCGGGTACGTGAGCCCGCTATGGATGTCCCCGAACCGCAAGCACGCGGCCACCGTCACGAGCACGGCGACGAGCGCCGCTTCGAAAAGGAAGAGGAGGAGGCGACGGGGGTTCCGGAGGAGCTCGACCATCGGGCCTTACGGGACGATCACCGTGTCGCCGCTCTGGAGCGCGAGGTTCTGCTGAAGGTCGCCCTTCTCGACGACCGCGGAGAAGTCGAACGGGATGCGGCGCTCGCCGCGCACGTCCTTGCGGACGATGATGATGCGGTCGGTGCTCGCGAAGCGCGTGAAGCCGCCGGCCAACGCGAGGCCGTGGAGGACGGTGATCTGGTGGTTCGGCGTGAACTCGCCGCCGCGCTGCACCTCGCCGACGACGTAGACTTTGTACGACCGCACCTCGGCGATCTGCACGGTCACCGGCGGCTGGTCCTGGAAGTACTTGTGAACGCGCCCGCCGATGTCGATCGCGATCTCGTCGACCGTCTTGCCCTCGGCCTTGATGTCGCCGATGAGCGGCATCGTCATCGCGCCGTCGGGGCGCACGGTGACCTGCTGGGAGAGCTCGTCGTGCTTCCAGACGTTGATCTTCACGACGTCGCCCGGGCCTACTCGGTAGCCCGCGGCGCGCTCCTGCGCCCAGTTGTAGGAGCGCGTGCCGCCGCAGCCGCCGAGCGCTACGAGTCCCGCCAGAGCCAGGGTTAGGGCGAAGAGCGCAGTTCGCATGGTGGCATTCGTATCATACCTTCGAGACTTCAGGCGCCGACGACTCGGTTGCGGCCGGTCTCTTTTGCCTTGTAGAGGCGGGTGTCGGCGAGCTTGACGAGCGCGGCCCGGTTGCGATTCTGTCCGCACTCGGAGAGAGCGGCGACGCCGACGCTGGCGGTCACGCGGAGTTGCATCCCCGAGACGTGGATCGGCGTCAGGCTGAGCGCCATGCGGAGGCGCTCACCGAGCGTCGTCGCAGAGCTGAGCGGGATGTTGCGCGTCAGGACGACGAACTCCTCGCCGCCGTAGCGCGCGAGCAGATCCTCGACCCGCAGCTGCTTGGCGAGCACCTCCACCGTCGCCCTGAGGACGGCGTCGCCGGCCGGGTGACCGTGGGTGTCGTTGACCATCTTGAAGTGGTCGATGTCGATCATGAGGACGCTCAGCTCGGTGTTGTGGCGGAGCGCGAACGCGAGCTCCGCGTCGAGCCGCTCGTCGAGGTGCTTACGGTTGTACGCGCCGGTGAGCGCGTCGCGGAACGCCGCGTCGTACATGCGCGCGAGCGCGTCGCGCTCGGCGTCGTCGACGAGCGAGAAGCGCAGGAGCGTGCCCGAGCCGAGCTGCATCCGGTCGCCGTCGGCGAGCTGCGCCGGTTGGCCCGTCGCGAGGCGCACGCCGTTGATGGCGCTGCCGTTCGTGGAGCCCTCGTCGACGAAGTGGAACGCGCCGGCGACGCCGACGATCTTCGCGTGGTTCCCCGACACGCTCGCGTCGTCGAAGCGAATGCGGCACGTGTCGGCGCGCCCGATCGTGACGGGCTCGCCCGGCGCCAGCTGCACGATACGCCCCGTCTCGGTGCCGGTGAGCACCGTCAGGATGGCGTGCCCGCGCACAGACAACGGCGACGGCTCGCTCACGATGGTGTTCAGCTTCTTCACGAACGATGGATAGTTCCCGCCCTTTCCCGGGGTGTAAAGGCCCACGTGCGGGGTGGCGCTCGTTCTCGCGCGA
Source organism: Myxococcales bacterium (assembly GCA_043785185.1). Classification (GTDB taxonomy): domain Bacteria; phylum Myxococcota_A; class Polyangia; order Polyangiales; family Polyangiaceae; genus JANYHK01. The sequence continues at coordinate 2,698 of JAYVXL010000126.1, read as the reverse complement.
ACGCCGCGAACGAGGTGGGGGGCGAGGGCATCCGACGCCTCGCTCGAACGCGGGCATTGTTGTGGGCGCCGGAGGGGTTATCCTCTGGTTATCTCCATGTCCAGGATCGACTTCGTCCCTTTCCCCCCGACGAGCTTCCCGTTCCGGGATCTGCTCGTCCTGGAGCAGCTGACCCTGGGTCCGCGCGACACCGTGTGCGAGATCGGCGTCGGCAGCGGCGGCACGACGGCGCGCCTCGCGAAGATATGCGCGCAAGTGACGGGCTTCGAGATCAGCGGCGGGACGATCGCCGAGCTGCGCTACCTGGAAGACCGCTTCTCGAACCTGCGCTTCGTCGTGGGCGACATCACCGTGCCCGAGCAGGTGCGGCCGTTCGAGGGCGCGTTCACGCGCGTCATCGCGTGCGACACGCTCGAGCACGTGCGCGATCCCGCGGCGTTCTTCCTCGGCGTCGAGCGCCTGCTCGCCCCGGGCGGCGAGTACCTCGTGACGTTCCCCAACGAGCCGAAGGCCAAGATGCACGGCATCACGCGCTTCGACGACCCCGCGGGCCTCGAGGCCCTCGCGAGCAAGGCTGGCCTCACAGCCTGCCGCATCGGCAACGCCAGGCTCTCGGGCGGCGCGAAGCGCATCGCCGACGCGCTCGGCTGGGGCCCGCTCAAGCTCGCGCGCAAGGTGTTGCGCCGCGGAAGCTACAAGCGCGCCGAGGCCGGTGACGCGGCCCCGCAGACGTTCGACCAGACGCACTTCATGAAGAACATGGGCACGTACCGCAAATTCGCGCCTGCCGTGAACCTCTACTGGTACGGCGTCCTCAAGCTCATGGACCTGCAGGGCCCGGCGTTCGAGATCGACTGGGACTTCCGGCAGGCGCCGTTCCAGGAGTGCCAAGTCGTCATGAGCGGCAAGAAGCCGCTCGAGGCGCGGGCGAGCGGCGAAGACACGCGGAAGGCGAGGGTCTCGGCGTGAGCATGCTGCCGCTCGTGACGATCGCGATGCCGTGCCTGAACGAGGAGGCCTACATCGAGACGTGCCTGCGCAGCGTGATGGCGCAGGACTACCCGAAGGATCGCCTCGAAATCCTCGTCGCCGACGGCATGAGCATCGACGCGACGCGCGAAATCATCCAGCGCCTCTCGGACGAGGACCCGCGCATCCAGCTCGTCGACAACCCCGACAAGATCCAGGCGGCCGGCATGAACCGCATGATCAAGGCGTCGCGCGGCGACGTCATCGTGCGCATGGATGTGCACTGCGAGTACGCGCCGGACTACGTGCGCCGGTGCACCGAGGCGCTCGAGAAGAGCGGCGCCGACAACGCCGGCGGCGCCCAGCGCGCGCGCGCGAAGACGCTCTTCCAGCGGGCGCTCTGCGCCGCGCTGGACAGCCCCCTCGGCGTCGGCGGCGCGAAATACCGCGGCGCGGACAACGAGGGGTACGTCGACACCGTCTTCTTGGGCGCGTTCCGCCGCACGGTCTTCGAGACGGTCGGCCTCTACGACCCGAGGGCGATCACGAACGAGGACGCCGAGCTCAATCAGCGCATCATCGACAGAGGCGGCAAGGTCTTCCAGTCGCGCGACGTCGTCGTCCACTACTACCCGCGCGCGAGCTTCAAGGCGCTGTCCTTGCAGTATTACAAGTACGGCAAGGGCCGCGCACGCACGCTGCTGAAGCACCGCAAATTTCTGTCACTGCGTCCGGCGATCCCGTTCCTCACCGTGCTCGGCGGCGCGGGCCTGCTCGTGACGAGCCCGGTCCAGCCGGTCACGCCGTTCGCGTTCGGCGGCTACGCGCTCGCGACGCTCGCCGAAGCGGTGCGCGTCGGCCGAAAGGCGGGCGCGGCGGCGATCCCGATCGTTTGGGCCATTTTCCCGGTGCTCCACGTCTCGCACGGCGCGGGCTTCGCCGTGGGCCTGGCGCAGTACGCGCTCCGGCGCGACTGGCCGAAGGAGCCGGAGAGGCTCGAGATCGCTCCGGAGCCGGTCCTCGGCAACGGCGCCGCCCCGCGCGCCGGGACAAGCTGAGACGAGGGACCTACCGTGGCGCTCGCCGGCGCGCTCCTCCTCCTCTTCACGCTCTTCATCCGCCCCCAGGAGTTCGTCCCGGGGTTGGAGAGCCTCGGCCTCCTCAACATCGCGGTCGGCGTCGGCGTCCTCGGCATCGTGATCGAGCTCGCCACCGGCAAGATCAAGACGGCGTGGTCGCCCCAAATCCCGTTCCTGTTCGCCTTCCTCGGCTGGTGCGTGCTCACGACCGCGATCAAGGTCGGCGTGGACGTCGTCCTCGACATGAAGACGTCGCTCGGCTTCTCGACGATCTTCCTGCTCGTCATCATGTACGGCGGGCGCTCGTTCGGGAGCTTCCGCGGCCTGGCGATCCTGCTCGTGCTCATCAGCGTGAGCCTCGCCGCGATCGGCATTCACCAGGGGCAGGGCGAGTTCCAGTGCATCTTGCTCGAAGAAGAAGAAGGCGGCGGCGCCGCGCACGACATGAGCAAGGGCGAGCCGGACGGCCGCGCGTGCGAGGACCACCACCAGTGCGACAAGGACGGCCTCGAGAACCGCGAGTACGCGTGCGAGAAGCCGGGGCTCTTCAAGGCGTTCACGGTCGCGCACGGGCGCGTGCGCTGGCGCGGCACGTTCGCCGACCCCAACGAGCTCGCGCTCGCGATCGGCGCGGCGATGAGCTTCTGCTT
>JAYVXL010000125.1:0-8231 GCA_043785185.1 Myxococcales bacterium | reverse complement strand
CGCGCGCGCAAGGCGAAGAAGAAGCGCTAGCCTCGCCTTGGATCTCGCCGACCTTACTCGCCGGCGGGGTTGGCGAGCTTGCGCGACCAGATGATCGCGTCCTTGCGCTCGCCGCCGACGACGAGGTGGTTCTGCAGGAGCCCGGTGCGGCGGAAGCCGTTGAAGACGAACGCCGTCCCAAGCGCGACGTCATCGCTCGGGGCGAGCGAGAAGCAGCTCACGACCCCTTCGCCGAGGAGCTTGTCGCACATGGCGCGGAGCGACGCGACCGTCGCCAGGCGCTCGGCCTCCGTCTTCGGCCCCGTCAGCAGCTCGAGGAACGCGTTGCCGAAGCACGCCTGCGACTCGGTCGACGCGATGAGCTCGAAGCCGCCGCGGCTCGTGATCGAGAAGTAGCGGCGCTCCACGTCGCGCCCGAACGGCTCGAACGCCGTGAGCGCGCGGCCGGCGCGCAGCGCGGTGGCGAGCGGCTTCTTCACGTCCGCTTCGCGGATCTGCGCGACCTTCGCGCTCGGGAGCGCCTTGTCGACGAGCTCTTTGGCGAATTTCTTCGCATGCACCACGGTCTTTTCGGCGAAGTCGTGGGCCGCCGAGGTCGGCGGCGCTTCGAAGCGCTCGTCCTCGATCGCGACGATTTCCGGCACCGGCCGCCCGAGGGCGATGCGCACTTCGCTCTCGATGGGGATGTGGTGCGGGGCGCCGTGCACCGAGCACCCCAACAAAAAGGCGTCGCTCCGCTTGTAAAAGCCAGGGATGTTCCCCTCCTTGGCAAAGCCGAGCTTGACCCAGGTGGCCACCTCGTCGCGCTCGACCAACGTGTACACCTTTTCCACACCTTCACGCTGAGCCAACGACAGCACGAACATGCGCTTCGAGGCCGTCGGGCCGGCGCGGAAGTCGATGACGCGCATGATCTTGGCGCGCCGATGGATGAGGAGGCAGAGCGAAACCGCGTGGTTACTGAAGAAGATCTCGTCGACCGCCTTCTGTGTTTGCGGAGTCTTCTGCTGCGCTGTGCTCCAAGCTTTCGCGGCCATTGCTTCACCCTTTTTAACTGCGAAAGGCGAATGGTAGCGCTCGCCTTGCGGCGCACTCATCCCACAACTTCGCCAATTCAACCCCCGACCTACATCCCACCCGGGTGTGGGGCATGTTCCCCCCGCCCCGCCTTGCAACAGTGAAAGGCGTTAGCACGGCCCGAAAACGGGGGTCAACGAAAATGGGCGTGCATCCGCGCCGTTACATTCAGGTGACCAACCAAGCGGACGAAGGGTGAAGTGAAAGGGCGCTCCTTCGTTCAGAGAACGGGAGCGCGCGTTTTTCGTCGCGCCTCACGACCGCTCAAACGTGGATCTCAAACGCGGATCTTCCCGGCGTCGATGGGAGCGATTCCGAGGGCGGCGACGACGTCCCTCATCCGCTCTTTCGGAACGGACACGAGCGTCGGCATTCCGCCGGAGAGCCCGAGGAGCGTGAGGAAGTTGATGCCGCTGTCGAACCGCGCGGCGAGGCTCACCGTGTCCATGTCGAGGAGGAGCGCGATCGCCGCGCGCTCCTGCCCGGCCATGAGGAGCGTGGTCTTGTCGTACGTCGCGTGCTCGGCGGTCGCGTCGACGAAGGCGACCTTGTCGCACGAAGGCGGGAGCAAGGGCGAGCGCGCCTTGTCGAGCGCGAAGACCTCGTAGCGCTGGACGATCGCGCGCGTGTTCGCCTCGATCGCCTCGAGCTGCGCGGCGGCCGCGTCGATCGGCTCCCAGAGGGACGCGTCGGCGAGGCCTGTCGCAAGGTGGCGGACGACCATGCCGAAGAGGGCCGTGTCGCGCGGGCGCGCGCGCAGCGCTCGGTCGAGCCGCCGTCCGGTCGGGCTCGGCGTCCCGATGCGCGTGTCGATGGCGCGCGCGTCGTCGTCGGCGCCCGGGTACGGCTCGACGCCTTCGCGCAGCCATTTCGCGGCGCTGCAGAGGCCGTCGAAGTCCGTGTGGCACACGATCGTGTCGACGGGGCCGATGCGCGCGACGAGCTCGGGCGTCACCATCTCAGGGCAGGCGCCGTGCTCCGCTTTGGTGCGAAGGACGAAGCGGGGGTCCTTGTTGTACTCCGCGTGCAGTACGTGGTCATGGTGATCGATCCAGCCGACCAGGCGCGGGCCGAGCTTGTCGATGAACGGCTTGGTGAGCTTGACGAAGCCGCCGCCTGACGCGTCCGAGGCGAACGCGACGTCGAGCACGACGACGCGCCCCTTCACCTCCGCGGCCTTGGGGAGCTTGCGGGGCGAGGCGAACGCGAGCTCGGCGCGGATCATGGGCGAAGGGGTACCATCGCGGAGGGTGGGGGAGAAGCCAGGCCACGAGACAGACGAATCGAACCACTCCGCACCTACGTTCGATGCGGTGAGCGCCCGTGTGGAGTCACGCCGCGCGTGGCTCTCGAGAAGGGGTAGAATCGCCGCATGCGCGACGCGCAGCTCCCTCTCCGCTTCGAGGCCGGTGGGCTCTTGCCCGTCGTCGTCCAGGACTCGCTGACCGGAGAAATTCGCATGCTGGCGTACGCGAACGCGGCGGCTGTGAGGGCCACGCTCGAGACCGGACGCGCGACGTTCTTCAGCCGATCGCGCGCCGCGCTCTGGGAGAAGGGGAAGACGAGCGGCAACGCGCTCGCGGTTTCGCGCGTCCTCCTCGACTGCGACGCGGACGCGCTCGTCTACCTCGCGTCGCCGGCGGGGCCCTCGTGCCACACGGGCGCCGCGAGCTGCTTTTTCCGTACGCTCGACGCGGAGGGAGAAATTCTGGACGGCGCGCCGCCGCAGCCGTTCCTCGCGCGCCTCGAGGCGACGCTCGAAGCGCGCAAGACCAGCACCGCCGAGAAGAGCTATACGAAGAGCCTCTTCACCGCGGGCGCGCCGAAGATCGGCGCAAAGCTGCGCGAGGAGGCGGGGGAGCTTGCCGACGCGCTCGCCTCCGAGTCGGACGACCGCGTCGCGAGCGAGGCGGCGGACGTCCTCTTTCACCTCCTCGTCGGGTTGCGCCACCGGGGCGTCGCGCTCCGCGAGGTGCTGGCGAAGCTCGAGGCCCGCGAGGGCACGAGCGGTCACGCCGAGAAAGCCTCGCGCGGTGGTGAGACGCGCGGCGCCGGCGAGGCCGACGCCAAGGCCAAAGCCAAGGCCGACGCTAAAGCCGACGCTGAAAAGAAGCGCGGTTAATGCGCCTCGGGCGTCGGCGGGTTTGACACCCACAGATCCGCGCCGCTATCCTCGGTAACTCACGGAGTTTTTAGCCCTTCGTGTGATCCCCGGAACGAAGCATGAGCCATAAGGTCCTCGTCTTCGAGAGCGACGCCGCATTCGCCGGCGAGCTCCGAAATGAGCTGGGCAAGCTAGGTTGCAGCACGTCGGTCGTCGACGACGGAAACCTCGGCCTCCAGCAGGCCTCGAGCGAGAAGCCGGACTTGATCCTTCTTTCGATCGAGCTGCCGCGCATGAACGGGTTCTCCGTCTGCAACAAGCTCAAGAAGGATCCGGCGCTCAAGGACGTCCCGCTCATCATCATGTCGAGCGAGTCCTCCGACGAGACGTTCGATCAGCACCGCAAGCTGCGCACGCGAGCCGAGGACTACGTCCACAAGCCGATCGCGTTCGGCGAGCTGCTTCAGCACATCCAGACGTTCGTGCGGCTCGGCGTCTCCGACGCGCCGGAGGATCCGATCATCATCGACGACGACGTGGTCGTCGAGCAGACCGACGCGAACATGCGCCCGGCGTCGGCGCGGCCGCCCGCGCGCGCGTCGGAGGTAGACCCCGAGGTGGACTCGTTCGCGGACGCCGCGTTCGGCCGCATCCAGACCGACGAGCCCAGGGCCCGCAAGCGGAACGGCGCGTCGGCCGCGCCGCCGCCCCCCGCGTCCGTCCCGCCCGCCATGACCGACGAAGTGCAGTCGGTTCATCCCGACCCCGCGCCCGCGCCGCGCAGCCTTCGCGCGCAAGGCGTCGATCCGGCGGAGCTCGAACGCGCGCGCAGCGACGCGGACCACGCGCGCGCGCGCTCGGCGGAGCTGGAGCGCGAGCTCGGCGTCGCGCGCGACGAGGCGGCGCGACTGCGGAGCGAGGCAGACTCCAAGTCGACCGAGCTGGAGCAGAAGTTCCAGCGCGAAGTCGAGGAGCTCAAGACGAAGCTCGGGGCCGCGGGCGCCAAGACGGGCGGCGGCGTTTCGAGCCGCGAGTTCTTGGACTTGCGCGAGGCGCTCAACAAGAAGGACAAGGAGATCCTATCCCTCAAGGAAGCGCTCACCAAGAAGGACAAGGAGATCTACGAGTCGCGCGACAAGTCGCTCGCGCTCGAGCGCGCCAAGAGCGAGCTCGACGACAAGATCCTCGCCGCCGATCGCGACGTCGCGGACTCGCGCGAGAAGATCGAGTCGCTCACGGCCGACAAGGACAACGCGAAGAAGGTCGCCGAGGACCTGAAGGCGCGCCTCGCCCGCTCGCAGGCGGACGTCGAGGCGAAGACGAAGGAGATCGCCGAGCACAAGGCCAAGGGGCAGGACGACGCGGCGGCGCACGACGCGCACGTCGCGCGGCTGGGCGAGGCGCACAGCGAGGCGCTCGAGCGCGCCGCCGAGGAGAAGGCCACCGCGCTCGCGGCGGCCGCGGCGGCGGCGGCGCAGGCGCTCGAAGAGGCGGGGCGCGCGGCCGACCAGGCGCGCGCGCAGTCCGTCGCGGCGCGCGAGGTCGAGCTCCGCGCGGAGTCCGACCAGAAGCTGGCCTCGCTCCACCGCGCGCAGCAGGACGAGCTCGGGAGGCAGCGGGCCGAGCACGAGCGGGTCATCAACGAGCTCACGTCGAAGTACGACACGCAGTTCTCCGACGCGATGGCCAAGCACGAGGCGGAGCAAGCGGCCGCGGAGGCGCGGCGCGCCCACGACGTCGCCCACGCCGAGAACGAGGGCCGCGAAGCGCTGGCGTCGCGAGAGCGCGCGCTCTCGCAGTCGCACGACGACCGGGTGGCGAAGCTCGAGGCCGAACGCGACGCCAAGATCGCGGCGCTCGAGGCCGAACGCGATGCGAAGATCGCGGCGCTCGAGGCGGACCGTGACGAGAAGATCGCCGCGCTCGAGGCCGACCGCGACGAGAGGCTCGCTGCGCTCGTGGCGGACCGCGACGCGAAGATCGCGGCGCTCGAGGCCGACCGCGACGCGCGCATCGCCGCCGTCGAGAACGACCGCGAGGCGCGCCTCGCCCAGCTGGAGTCGCGCACCGCGAACCAGCTCGCCGAGATGAAGGAGGACGCCGAGGCCAAGCAGGCCGAGGCCGACGCCAAGATCGCAGACCTCACGCGCAACCTCACGCAGACGACGGAGCGGCGCGATCAGCTCGACACGCAGCTGTCGCGCGCGAAGGAGCAGATCGTGAGCCTCGAGGCGAACCTCGCCGCGACGAAGGAGTCGCTGGGGGACACCTCGCGCAAGCTCGCGAACGAGACGGATCGCGCGACCCGCGCCGTCGCGAAATGGGACGCGGACAAGGGCTCGCTCGACCGCGCCAAGGACGCGCTGGCGGTGGCCCTCGCACAAATCGAAGAAGCGGAAGCCCGCAACCCCTAGAGCGCGCGCCTCCCGTCTCCCGAAAACCCGACCGCCTCAAGGCTCGCCGGGCTCGCCAAGCCGAAGCCTCGCTCAGAGCCCCGCGCGCGCCACGAGCCTCTTCGCCTCCGCGCGCGCCCGCGCCGCTACCTCCGCGGGATCGTGCCGCACCGGCTCGCCGTCCTTCACGAGGATCTCGCCGTCGACGACGACGTGCACGACGTCGCGCGCGCCGCACGCGTACACCAGCTTCGACAGCACGTCGGGCCCCGGCTCCGCGTGCACGCCGTCGAGGCGCACGACGACGAAGTCCGCGCGCTTGCCGACCTCGAGCGAGCCCGTCACGTCGCCGAGCCCCAGCACCCTCGCGCCGTCGATCGTCGCGAGGCGCAGCGCGCGCCGCGCCGGAAGCGCCGTGGTGCCGGTGCGCACCTTGGCCAAGAGCGCGGCGTGGCGTAGCTCCGTCCACGGGTCCATGTTGTTGTTGCACGGCGCGCCGTCGGCGCCGAGGCCGAGCTGCACGCCGAGCGCGTCGAGCTCGGCGACGCGCGCGATGCCCGAGCCGAGCTTCAGGTTCGCGCTCGGGCAGTGCACGACGCGCGTGCCGTCGGCGGCGAGCTGGCGCGCCTCGTCGTCGGTGAGCTGCACGCCGTGCGCGAGGACGGCGCGCTCGCCGTGGACGCCCCAGCTGCGAAGCACGTCCACGTCCTCCCGGCCGAGCGCGCTCCGCACCGCCTCGCGCTCGCGCGGGTGCTCGGCGGCGTGCGTGTGCACGAGGGCGCCGTCCGCGGCCGCGCGCGCGCAGGCGCCGCGGATCAGGTCCTCCGAGCACGAGAGGATGAAGCGCGGCGCGTACGCGTAGCCGAGGCGCCCGTTCGCCTTGCCCGTCCACGCGCGACACAGGCGCTCGCTCTCGTCCAAGCTCGCCCGCGTCGACTCCCGCAGTCCCGGCGGCACGCCGTCGCCCACGTCCATCATCGCCTTGCCGCTCTTGCCGCGGATGCCGCTCTTGGCCATCGCGTCCATGACGGCGTCGTGCGCGCGGACGGTGCCCATGTCGAGGATCGTCGTGGTGCCCGCGCGGATCATCTCCGCCAAGCCGAGCCGAGCGCTCGCCGCGAGCGAGCGCTCGTCGTGCGCCGCCTCGAGCGGCCATATGCGGCGCTGCAGCCACTCGAGCAGCGGCAGGTCGTCGGCCATCCCGCGGAAGAGCGCCTGGCACAGGTGCACGTGCGCCTGCACGAAGCCGGGGATGACCGCGCAGCCGCGCGCGTCGAGCACGCGCAGGAGCTCGCCGGGCGGAGGGCGCAGCGCTCCGCCCACCTGGGCGAAGGCGCCGTCGCGAATCAGCAGGTCTCCTTGGGCGACTCGATCCTCCGAATCGCACGTCACGAGGGTGCCCCCGCGGACTGTCAGGTGCATCTGCCGGTAGAATACAGGTCTTCTGCTAAGCTCCCGCCTCCAAAAGATGCCCTCGCGGATCCTCGTCGTCGATGACAGCGCAACGATCCGCCGGGTCGTCGGGGCGATCCTCGAGCGCCGCGGCTACGAAGTGGTGCTCGCGGCGGACGGTCACGCCGCGCTCGATCATCTGCTCGGTGATCGGAAGGCGCCGGTCGACCTCGTGCTCGTCGACTTCGTGATGCCGAAGATGAACGGCTTTCAGCTGTGCCGCGTCATCCGGCAGACCGACGACATCGCGCAGGTGCCGATCGTGCTCATGAGCGCCAAGAGCGACAAAATTCGCGACCAGTTCGTCCAGCAGACCGGCGCGCTCGACGCCATCAGCAAGCCCTTCGACGCGCAGGCCCTCGTCGCTGTCATCGACCACGCGCTCCGGCGCGTCGAGACGGGGCGCGCGAGCGCGGCAAGCGCGGCCGCGATGCCGGACATCCCCGACGACGAGCCCAGCGAGGCCACGCCCGCGGCGATCGACGAGGCCATGCGCCGCGCGCGGGTCGCCGCCGACGTCAGCGCGCGCCTCGCGCCGCTTCTGGCGCCGTTCGCGGCGCGCGCCTCGGGCGAGGACGGCGAGGTCGCGCGGCGCGAGCTCGAGGAGTCGCTCGACGAGGCGCAGCTCCGCGGCCTCAAGGACGCGCTAGGCCCGCTCGACGATCCGGCGTCCGCGCCCGTGCTGGTCGGCGAGTTCGGCATGATGCCGCTCGGCGCGATCTTGCAGCTGCTCCAGGTCGAAGGCCAGTCGGGTGAGCTCGAGGTGCGCAGCGACGCGCGCGCGGTCACGCTGACCTTGCGCGGCGGGCTCATCGATCTCGTGCGGTCGCGTGGCACGCACGACGAGTTCCGCATCGGCCGGTACTTCGTGGAAGAGGGGCTCGTCACGCCGTCGGAGCTCGCGACGCACCTCGGCAAGCGTGAGCGCCCGCGCAGCGAGCCGGTGCCGCCGATGTCCGGCAAGTTCGACCGCACAGGCCCTCGCGCGCCGCGCGTCGCGCCGCCCGCGCGCGATCTCGACCGAACCGCCCCGGCCAGCGTCACCGCGGACACGAGCCCCGAGGGCATGCAGCTCTCCGACCTGGAGCCCGAGACGATGCGCCTCGGCGCGGCGGAGGCCGAGGAGTTGATCAAAAGGGCGGAGGCCGAAGCCGCGGCGGGGGGCGGCAAGGTCGCGCCGACGACGTCGCCCGACGGCGTCCCGG